>NZ_PKOZ01000001.1:605930-905930 GCF_002946355.1 Pradoshia eiseniae | reverse complement strand
GGTCCTTCAGGCTGGTGATAATTCCAGCCCTCGTCGCTTCCGTTCCAAGACCTTCAGACTTCATCAGCACCTTCTCTAGCTCCTCATTATCCAAATGCTTGCCCGCTGTTTTCATCAAGGTAATAAGCTGGCCCTCTGTATATCGTTTCGGCGGTTGGGTTTTCCCCTCCTTGACCTTCACCTTCTTCACGATACCGGTGTCATCCTGCTTTACATTCGGCAGGATGGTATCCTCATCCTTGTCATCGAGAAAAACGACCTTGCGCCAGCCTTCACGAATTTGCTGCTTGCCCTTTGATATAAATTCAGCCCGTCCATTCACAAGGGTTGTGATCGTCGTATAATCGAAGACAGCCGATTCATAATGAGCAGCAATCAAACGGCGTACGACCAAATCATAGATATTCTTCTCCTCACCAGATAACCGGTTTGGGTTCGTTACCTGTTCAGTCGGGATGATGGCATAGTGATCGGACACCTTCTTCTCATTCACGAAGCGCTTGTTATGAAGGATCGACGGGTTTGGAACAGGCATAAGTGATTTATAGTCTTCAAACTGGCCAAGTTTCGCCAGAATATCCGGAAACAGCTCTGCCTCTCCCTCCGTTACATAGTTTGAATCACTCCGCGGGTAGGAGACAATCCCTTTTTGGTAAAGCTTCTGCAGTATATCGAGTGTTTTCTTTGGTGAGTATTTAAAGGCTTTATTGGCCGTCGCCTGCAAGGAAGACAGATTAAACAATAATGGAGGCTGGAATTCCTTCCGCTCTGTTTTCATTTCCTTAATGACCGCTTCCTTGGATTTGCAGAAGGCAGCTATTTTCTCAGCCATCTCTTTCTGGTCAAGCCTTGACTCTCCATCCTTTTCCCATTTCCCCTCATATGTATGGCCATCCATCTGGAAGGTGGCAATGACTTCCCAAAAAGGCTTTGAAACAAATGATTCAATCTCATGCTCCCTTTTCACAATCAAGGCAAGTGTCGGTGTCTGCACACGCCCGGCCGAGAAGACATCATTCATTCCCTTTTGTTTCAGCAGGAGGGAATAAGCCCGCGAAGCATTCATGCCGACGAGCCAATCTGCACATGCCCTCGTGTAAGCCTCATGAAATAAATAAATCGTTTCCTGTCCATCCTTCAGCGACTTAAATCCATCCATGATGGACTTTTTCGTCAGGGAAGAAATCCAAAGCCTCTTCATTGGCTTCTTCACGCCGCTTAAGGAAATGATATTACGGACAATCAATTCCCCTTCGCGCCCAGCATCCCCTGCATGAATGATCGTTGAAACCTCTGGCCTTTTTAATAATTGCTTAACGATATTAAATTGCTTATATTTCGATTTCGTTACTTGATATGTAAATCGTTCGGGTATGATTGGCAATGAGCCCATGGACCATTTCTTCCATTCCGGCTTATATGTCTCCGGTGCCGATAATTCAGTTAAATGGCCAATCGCCCACGTGCAAAACGCCCCGTCAGGAAAAATATCATTAGGCGAAATTTCCACATACCCATCATGCCGCTTAAAGGTAAATGGCGATGCCAATGTCAATCCTTGATCCGGTTTCTCCGCGATGATTAATTCCATAACAGACTCCTTCTTTGAAGCGTAATCTCTCAAATATCTATTATAAAACATGAATTGGTCTTTTGGGATAGGTTCCTGCAAAAACGATGATTTAACGGACCCACCTATCCCATTGTCCCCAAAACATAGAAAAAAGCCCCACCTAAGGGGAGCCTATTCGAGAACATAACGTGGGAAACGGGAAAAGTCTAAGCTTCAAGATTCTTCTTTTTTCTAATCGCTATAACGATTAATACGAGCGAAACAATCCCTAATACCATCTTCCCCTTCCAATGCCATTCAAGAATGGCATAGACAGAGTATGCTTCTATAAAAAGCGCTGGGATTTTCCCAATCGTACTGGCTACGGAAAAATTAAGAAGGCCCATCCTGCTGCCAGCGCTCACTAATGTGATTAAACCTGATGGCATAAAAGGGGCTAACCGAAGTCCCAACACTAAAAAGAAAGCAGATAAGCCATCTGTTTCCGATAATCTTTTTAAATACTTATTTTCGATGGTTACTTTGCCGGAAAATTTTCTGATACCCTTTCTATATAGAAAGAAGCTGACGATTGCTCCTAATGCCTCACCAATAATCGAGAGCATTAAACCGTAACCAAATCCAAAAAAACTAATGTTAGCTATTGTTATAAAAAAACTCGGGACTACACCTAAAATACTGATGGTGATATTAAAAAGGAGGCTGATCACGATTGCGAAGTATCCCGCATTTTCAAACAACTGAAGGACATATGTATCCATTGTTTCTCCCTATGCGTTTAATTAGTATGTTTACTCTTGTAGGTAAGATTATCATTTTTTGATTGATACCGTAAATGCATATTCAATATGATTCAGCGGGCTCCATCCCTATATTTAAGAGGACAAACAATGTTTAAAACAAATTATATGGTTGTTGTTACAACTTACCCTCTTCCATTTATCACAAGAAAACAATAGTGTATCAATTACTTCCACAACCATTGTCCCCTATATATCAGAAAAGCTCACCTAATCCATGGTGAGCTTTTCTCTAGTTAACATAATATTATTATAGTTCTCGTTTAGCCATAAGCTAATTGTTGCACTCATTTTTTCCGCAGCTGGTGACATAGCAGAAAACATTAAGCTGACGATATGTACTGGTAGCTGAATCAATTCGGGGCTTATCGGCACGGTGTATATGCCCTCCGGCAAGTCATGCAGGCACATCCTCGGCAAAATGCTGATTCCCAATCCATTCTTCACCAGCTCGGTAATCGCCCTTTCATCGGATAGCTCAAGTAGGACATTCGGTTTGAAGGCTTTTTGCTGCTGGATAATGTCTTTATAGCTCTTCGGCATGATAAAGGGCATTTCCTTCATTAAGCGAAAGATATCCTTCTCCCGGTTCTCCTCCTGCACGAGAAGGAAGAACGGTTCATGAGCAAGCAATAATCGATCAATGCGCCGCCTATCCTTTATCGAATACGCAAACCCAATATCCGCTTCCCCATTCTCGACCCAATCAGCTATCTCTTGGCTCGTCCCTTCCCTGATGTTTACATGAATGGAAGGGTACTGTTCATGGAATCTCATTAAAATACCAGGCAGCCATTCAGAGGTAAGCGGCGTGACGGTACCAATAGTCAATGATCCCAATTCCAACCCTCTAATTTCCGCTAATTCCTGATTCATTTTTTCTTCCAAATAGAGTATTTTCTCGATATATTGTAAAATCCGCTGTCCGCTATCGGTCAACTGTATGCCAGAACGGCTTCTTGCCAGAAGCTTCACCTTATATTCCTTCTCTAAGCTTGTCACCGAATGACTTACGGCTGATTGTGAGATTCCAAGACGTTCCCCGGCGAGCGAAAAGCTGCCCGTATCCACTACTTCACGAAAAATGGCATATTTCTGAATCGACATATTAATCTCTCGTTTCTATCAAATTATTCATTCTTCTTCTTTTTTCCATTATTATACCATATGTCTTCTGCTTATCATTTTAAGCAACATTTCTACTGTCCTGATTTCGCCTATCTAAACATTAAATAAAGCTATCATTCTTTACGGAAATGTTAAATAAAGGAAATTCAGTTTCCACTTTGGAAATAGAGGTATATCTAGTACTGTAACATCAAAATTTCTATTTGATTGAAAGGAGTAATCGACAATGGCAGACGACAAAATGTCCAGAGAAGAAGCAGGCCGCAAAGGCGGAGAAGCTACATCCAAGAATCATGATAAGGAATTTTATCAAGAGATTGGCCAAAAAGGTGGAGAAGCTACTTCCGACAATCATGATAAGGAATTTTACCGTGAAATCGGTAAAAAAGGCGGAGAAGCACGAGACAACGACTAAATTATTACTTGATAACCAATAAAACCAAACTATTTTAAAAGGAGAGATTATCAATGGCAGACGATAAAATGAGCAGAGAAGAAGCAGGACGTAAAGGCGGAGAAGCTACATCTAAGAATCATGATAAGGAATTCTATCAAGAAATCGGTCAAAAAGGCGGAGAAGCCACTTCCGACAACCATGACAAAGAATTCTACCAAGAAATCGGCCAAAAAGGCGGAGAAACAACAGCTGACAATCATGACAAAGAGTTCTACCAAGAAATCGGCCAAAAAGGCGGAGAAGCCACTTCTGACAATCATGACAAAGAATTCTACCAAGAAATCGGTAAAAAAGGCGGAGAAGCCACTTCCGACAACCATGACAAAGAATTTTACCGTGAAATCGGTAAAAAAGGCGGAGAAGCCCGCGATAACGATTAATAAAGAAAATTCGATTACGCTTCTATCCATTTACGGGATAGGTCTTCCGATAAGAGTCCCTCATCAAAGGGGCTCTTTTTGCTATCCTCATTTCTTTATTCTTTCAGTTTCATAGCAACGAACAATAAAAAAACGCTGATATAAACATATATCCATAGCTGGAATATGTTTATATCAGCGTTTCCTTTTAGTTACGTCCCAGAGAGGATTCGAACCTCCGACCTACAGTTTAGGAAACTGTTGCTCTATCCTGCTGAGCTACTGGGACACTTATGTATGACACTTAATAAGTATAAAAGGATTAGATAAAATGGTCAAGTCGAAATGTTACCAAGAGTAATAAAAAATGATTTTCTTCCAATTACTAACCCCCTATAAGGGTTTATTACTGCTTCTCATTCCTCCACTCCTCAATTTCAGACCTTTCGAAATCTGCTACTGCGAGGCCAATCCGAATTAACAGCATTAGCATCACACCCATACCAGCAATAAGATAGATCATCGTAAACCATTTACTTAAAACGGTTTGTGGGATTTGACCTGTGTCTACACCTGTTGGTATTAAACTAACAAAGGCAAAGTAAAACGAGTCCAGCAAAGACCATCCTTCCACTCCTTTATAAAACAATGTTCCTGACAAAAGAATAATGGCTAAGGTTCCAAGCAAAGATTTAAATACGGACTCTTTTCGGATTCGAAAGACAGCAGTTAACAATCTTTTTAAGGTCAAGATAAATGAGACCATTTAATGTCACTCCCAATGTGTAATGGCTAGAATTTATGTTCATACTTTGAGATTAATTATAATTCAAAATATAAAATATTACATTAAACAAGACTTTATTACATTTTTTATAACTATAATTCTCATTTATGGGAGATTCAAGCCAGCCTATCTCGTTCAGAAACCACTAGCAATATTAGCTTTGGTCACAAGAAAAAAGCTGCCCGCATAAAAGGCAGCTTATCCTTTAACCCTTCATCAATTGCTCCTGTACAATATCCCGAAGCTTTAGCTTCAAGAACTTCCCGACGGATGTCTTCGGGATTTCATCGAGAAAGAGGATATGATCCGGCAGCCACCACTTCGCGAATTGCGGAGCGATGAAGGCTTTGATTTCTTCTTCCGTGACTTTACCCTTATATTCAGGCTTTAATACGACACAGCCAACGGGCCTTTCCTGCCATTGTGCATGCGGAACGGCAACGACACTTGCCTCAAAGACAGCTTCATGGGCCATCAAGGCATTTTCAAGATCAACGGATGAAATCCATTCTCCCCCGCTCTTGATTAAATCCTTTGTGCGGTCGACTAATTTGACATTTCCTTCTTCGTCAATGGTAGCAATATCGCCTGTAAGCAGCCAGCCCTCCTTGAAAGCGTCATTTGTGCGTTCGTCCTTATAATAGGAATCGGTGATCCAATTGCCCTTAAGCATTAATTCTCCCATATCACGGCCATTCCATTCGACATCTCCTTCTGATCCGACGATTTTCATTTCAAGACCAGGCACAATGATTCCTTGCTTAGAGCGAATGTCGAGAATTTCCTCCTCCGAGAGGCCGGTTTGATAGCTTTTCAAATTAGACAATAGCGCCAGCGGCGTTGTTTCCGTCATTCCATATAGATGTCTGAATGGTATCTTGTATGTGTATTCATAGGTTTTAATCAATGATCTCGGAGCTGCAGAACCCCCGCATAGGATCGTCACTAATGAGCTTGTATCATAATTCCCTGCCTCGAGCTCCTGCAGGAGGCCAAGCCAAATGGTCGGAACGCCGGCTGTTTTCGTGACTCTGTATTCATCAATGAATTCGGCGATCAGTTTAGAGTTGAACTGCGGACCTGGAAGCACTTGCGTAGCTCCAAACCAAGTGGCCGCAAAGGGCAGTCCCCATGCATTAACATGAAACATTGGCACAACCGGCATGATGACATCGCTCTCTGACACACCTACCGTATCCGCAAGTCCAAGGGCAAAGCTATGAAGAACAAGTCCCCTATGGCTATATTGAACACCTTTCGGATTTCCGGTCGTGGCTGAGGTGTAGCACATGCCAGCCGTTTCATTCTCATCAATATCCTGCAAGAACTGCGTATCGGGGGTACCTGCTTTCAGCAATTCTTCATAGGAATACAGCGGCGAAAAATCTACCTCTGGTAACGTCTCCTGGTCAGTCATTATGACGAAGGCTTTGACGGATATAAGCTCATGAGCAATTTCCGATACGATTGGCAGCAAATCTTCGTCAAAAAGCAGCACATCATCTTCGGCATGATTGATTATGTAGGAAATATGCTCCTTTGACAGTCGAATATTGATCGTATGATTAATGGCACCTATGCCAGGAGCCGCAAAATAGGCCTCTAGGTGGCGGTGATGATTCCATGCGAGCGTACCAACTCTTCCCCCTCGTTTCACCCCTAAATCAGTCAGCGCGGCTGCCAGTCTTCTCGTTCGTTCCCCGATTTCTCGATACGTCAATCGCTGTACCTTTGTATGCGTTCGCGAGATTACTTCTTTCTTTGGAAAAAATCTTTCTGCCCTTTCCAGTAAGGATTGGACAGTTAACGGTACATTCATCATTAGCGATTACCCCCTTATACAAAAATTTTGCCGCTATGCTGCTAAAAAATGTTCTAAGGTGTAAATCAACTGATGCAAGCAGTCCTATAGTCCGATATTTTTTGCAATGATTGTTTTCATAATCTCATTTGTTCCTGCATAAATGCTTGCGACAGGCGTATCACGGAAACGCCTTGCAATCTTGTATTCTTCCATATAGCCATATCCGCCGAAAAGCTGCATGCATTCAGCCGAGAAGCGCTTCGCCATATCGGTCAGCTTCCATTTGGCCATGGATACTTTTGTGACCACTTCCTCCCCCGCCATATGGCTGGCGATTAGCTGATCAAGAAATGTGCGCCCCATCTCTAATTCAGTTGCCATTTCGGCAAGCTTGAATTTGGTGTTCTGGAAGTCGCTGATGGCCTTTCCAAACGCCTGCCTTGATTTCACGTATTCCAAAGTCATTTCAAACATATCCTCAGCGGCCACTTGTGCAGCGATGGCGACAACGAGCCTCTCTTGCTGCAGCTTATCCATCATATATAAGAAGCCATTGCCCGCTTCTCCAAGCAGGTTTTCCTTTGGCACGATGCAGTCCTCGAAGATCAATTCAGCTGTATCCTGACAATGAAGACCTACCTTATCCAGCTTCCTGCCCCGAGAAAAACCAGGTGATTCCCTCTCTATGACAAGCAAGCTGATTCCTTTGTGCCTAGGCTTTGCATGAAGGTCTGTCTTACAGGCGACAACGATCAGATCGGCCTGGATACCGTTTGTAATGAAGGTCTTCTGTCCATTCACGACATAATGGTCGCCCTTATCTTCTGCGGTTGTCGCGATGGAAGCAAGGTCTGAACCAGCGCCGGGCTCTGTCATGGCAATTGCGGTAATTGTTTCTCCGCTTACGCATTTCGGCAGCCAGCGCTCCTTTTGTTCCTCAGTTCCATAGGCAGATATGTAAGGGACGACAATATCATTATGCAAGGAAATCCCTACTGTCCCAGACCCTACTCGCTCCAATTCCTCATTTATGATGACGGAAATCCCCCAATCCGTCCCAAGCCCGCCATATTCCTCTGCTAAGTCTGGGCATAGATAGCCTGATTGGCCGAGCCTGTCCCAGAATGTCCGTGGTATGATACGGTCTTTTTCCCACTTTTCATAATATGGATAGGCTTCCAGTTCAAGAAATTTGCGAAACGCTTTGCGAAATATCTTATGTTCCTCCTGTATGTACGGATGCTTCACCTGTCTATCCCCCTCGCGCTTGTAAACGCTTTAATTGTTAGTATATGTATATATTAATCTTTTAGGGGGATGAAGTCACGGAATATTCTGTTAAAATTTAACATAAAATTTCTTGTGATATACTTTAACGCTTAATTAACGATTGTAATCCTTAAACGTCTTGATAAGTGCTAAAATTGCAACAATGATGATGACACCAACGACAACAAAGATATTCATTAGCCACTCCATCAAATCCCTCCGCCTCCTTATCATGTATTCTTCCCAAAAGAAAAAGAGGCTACTATCTATAGCCTCTTTTTCCTCCATTAACGCACGTATGCGATAATCCCTTCGTCATCATCCAGCTCAAGCTCAATGGCTGCTGCAAAAGGATCCATGTTTAATTGGTGCTCAATATAGAAACGCAAAGCCTCAATCATATTCGCCGTAATCAAAATTTGTGAACGGCCATTGACGTGTGACTCGGCTGAAAAGCCATAATCATCATCATACATCAATTCGATTTCTACATTCTCCGGACTGACCTGTCTTTTTGCAGCGATATACATGCAAAGCGAGTTGATGATTTCTTGTTCTGATAGCTTTAGCGATCCCATGGCCCATTAACCTCTTTGCGCGGACGGTTTTGATTGTTATTGCGTGTGAAGATTTTCTTGATCAAACCGATAATTAAGACGATAACCAAAACATTGATTAACAATCCTAAAACAGAACCCATCATGCCCATATTAGCAAGAAGGCTGCCGAACAATAAACCTGCGACTCCGCCCATTAGCATGCTTTTCGCGAAGCTTCCTTTATTGAAGGAATTAGGCTTTGTGGTTTGCGCATTGTTTGTAGTAGATTTCTTTTGGTTAAACATGGTTGGGTTATTTGAATTTGTACCTGTATTTGAATTAAATGATTTTTTCCCTGAACGATACGATTTCGCACTAACCTCATGAGAAGTGTTTACAAATGTGCTCTCGGCAATCGGAGCAAACACAAATGTCAGCAACATAAAGGATGCCAAGATTTTTGTTGCAAAACTTTTTTTACGCAAAATGATTCCCCCTGTAAATTCTTCGAAAATTTGGTTGTTTTTCTGTTACTATATTGTTTACGATTGATTCATGAAAAGGTTTCATAAAAATATCAAAATTATTTCTTGCATCTCGAAACGTTCTAGTTTGGCAGAAATGATGAAAGAAGGAGATTGCTCTCATGTACGAATCAATGGCAACCATTGCCCTGACCATCACGATTTTGACCATTGTACTTACCTATCTAATCAATAGGAAAAATCCTTTCCGGGTATTTTCCACTCTCAAAAACCAGAAGCAACTCTATTTTCACCTTGCCCTTTTGGCCATCATCCTATTCCTTAACAAGCTTGAGCTCCAACTGGAAAGCACCTTCACAAATCCGGCCGACTTCTCGGGACTGTTTTTTTCCTATGAATATACCATTCTGCCTGTCATTCAGTCTACATTCCGCTATCATCTGCTAACAGAGATTACAACCTTTTTCTATATTATCATGTTCGTTACCTTAATTGCCATTTCCCTAGTCACCTATCTTCTCAACGGGGAGTGGAAATTACTCTATACTTTTTTATATGCAATCGGACTTAATTATATCATTGCCATCCCATTCTATTTATTTTTCCCTATTAATGAGGCGTGGGTCAATCATCCTGATATAACATTCTTGATTCCCGCTGTTTATCCGGGTTTTGAATCACAATACCGAAATATATCTGGTCTAAACAATTGCTTTCCAAGTCTTCATAATTCTATATCACTCACTGTTTTACTCATCAGCACTAGGTCTAGCAGCTTCCTCTTTAGGTCTGTATTTTATATCAGCGTGCCCATCATCATGTTTTCGACCATCTATCTCGGTATTCATTGGCTGACTGATATGGCAGCCGGCATCTTGCTTGCTATGTTTGCTACATGGACGGCTAGCCAGATTACTGAGAAGATAATCCTCCGTGAAAAGAGAAAAAAGGTCCCATTGATAAACAGCTATGAGTCGCCGCTAGAATAACAGATTACTGTTTATGAATCAGCCGGATTTGTTTGGAAATAACGAGTTTATGACAGGCATCCCTCTTTTAACGATGCTTGAAGCATGTGATGCCAATCATTTCATGATGATATATGGGCTGGCTAAAAAAAGGAGAACAGACCATTTTCAGTCTGTTCTCCTCTTCTTTGACTTCAATTTAGATTCCCTTCGCCTTCCCGCCATCAATTACATACACTTGACCTGTCACATAAGAGTTCACAGACGAAAGCAGGAACACAGCATAATTAGCGAATTCCTCTGGCTTCCCATAGCGGCCGAGCGGAATTTGCTTTTCTGCATTTTCCTTCACCTTCTCGACCGTGATGCCCTGTCTGTCTGCGGTCACCTGATCAAGATAGTCGATTCGGTCCGTTCCGATTACACCAGGAGCAATTGTATTAATCAAAATATCACGTTCTGCAAATTCGGCAGCAAGCGTCTTCGTTAAGCCGACGATGCCAAGGCGGAAGGTATTAGAGAGCAGCAAGCCTTGAATGGGCTCCTTAACAGAAATAGACGCCATATTTAAGATTCTTCCGCCACTCTTCATATGAGGCAATACCTCACGGATCATACGAATATAGCTTAGCAGGTTAAGCTCAAATCCCTTCTGCCAATCTTCATCGGATAAATCCATGAACCCGCCGGCCGGCGGACCTCCCGCATTATTGAGAAGTACATCAATAGTACCGAACTTTTCAGCAGCTTCCTTAACGAGCTGCTGAATATCTTCCGCCTTTGTGATATCTGCCTCCTGCCAATGATAGCTTCCATTTGGATTAACCTTTTTCAATTCTTCCACGACGGCTTTTAATTTCTCGCCGCTTCGGCTCGTCACCATGACATTAGCCCCTTCTTCGGCCAGCTTCAACGCAATTGCCTTTCCGAGTCCTTGACTAGATGCCACGACTAACGCATTCTTCCCTGTTAAACCAAGCTCCATGCTTACTCCCTCCATTCATAATCTTAATCCTATCATGTCATCTTCTATATTTAATTGTCAAAACATTCTTTTTATGGGTATAGGATGAGTATGCACCAAAGACTATTTCCATACTAAGACAATAGAAGAATTGGGAGGAGTTTTGTTAAATGTATCCGAATGAATGGGATTGCATCATTATAGGAGGAGGAATTGCCGGTTTACAGGCAGCGATTCAAATGGGAAGGAGTCAGCATAAATGCCTGGTGATTGACTCGAAGGAAGACGGGCGCTCTACCCTTTGCAAGGATTATCGCAATATCCTTGGCTGGCCTGACGGTATCAGCGGAATAGACATACGTGCTCTTGGACGTGAACATGCCGAACAGACAGGCAATCAATTTCTGAAAGACCATGTTACGAAACTGAAAAAGGTCGGCAGCCGCTTACATGTCCATACGGATGAACATGAATTCACGACACATACCTTGCTGCTTGCTACAGGAATAACAGATCGAATTCCGCCAATTCCTAACCTGAAGGATTGTTTAGGGATGACGGTTTATATATGTACGGATTGTGATGGCTATGAGGTCATCGATAAACCAACGCTTGTTCTTGGCTCTGGTGAAGCCGGAGCAAATTTCGCTCTCTCCCTTCTCTATTGGACAAGCCAGGTTACGTATATCAATCACGAGAAACAGGATATTGAAGATGATTTGCGTATAAAGCTTGAGGAAAATGGCATACGCTATATTGAAGAAACAATTCAATCGGTTGAGAAAGCAGGAGAGTCTGAGATAAAAGGTGTATTCCTTGTAGATGGCCGGTTTATTGAAGGAGAACGCGCCTTTATCGCATTCGGGGGAAATGATGTCCACACAGGCCTTGCTAGGCAGCTTGGCATTGATGTGCTCAATAACCGCCATATCCATGTCGACCCAAGAACGAAGGAAACAAACATAGAGAACGTGTGGGCAGCAGGTGATATTGTCTCCCACTCAGAACAGGCCACCATTGCAATGGGCGAAGCCACTCAGGCAGCCATTTGGATTCATAAACGTTTAATGAAGCTTTTGAAAGAATAATACATAAGGGCCGGGTGCATAAGAACCCGGCCCTTATCACTACCAATCGAAGGAATACCTTGTCACCGCTTTATATGTATCATCTTTTTTCAAGACAATTGACGGAAAATGCGGCTGATTAATCGCATCTGGATATCCCTGTGTTTCTAAGCAGATAGCCATATGATCATGCGGCTTCACGCCCCTGATGGAATAATCCCCTTCGTACTGATTGCATGTATAAATTACCACAGCAGGCTGGTCGGTTTCTACAACGAGCTTTCGTCCGCTTTGTGAATCTTCTAGAATAATCTCTTTCTCGAAATGGCTATCAAGACAGAACGGATGATCATATCCGCCTCCGGCTAATTTGTTTTGCTCAATTCCATTATCCACTCCCTGCGAGATCTGTGTTTCTTTCCTGAAATCAAACGGCGTCCCCTCAACAGGCAAGAGTTCACCCGTTGGAATGAGATCATGCCCTAGCTCTAAGAAAGAGCTGCTTTTTAGCTGAAGTGTATGATCAAGAATTTTCTTATTTAAATCTCCGTTCAAATTGAAATACGAATGATTCGTTAAGTTGATGATGGTATCTTGGTCAGTGTGAGCTTCATAGGAGATTTCCAGACTTCCATTTTCATCAAGCAGATAGGTTGTTTTCACTTGAAGCTCTCCAGGAAAGCCCTCTTCTCCGTCAGGACTTATATAAGAGAATACCACTCCAGCAGCAGTTCCCCGTTCAATCAATTCATAATCCCAGATGACCTTATCAAATCCTTTTAACCCGCCATGCAAGGTATTTCCCGATTGATTCTTCGGCAATTGATACGTATTTCCATCAAGCGAGAAACAGCCATTAGCTATTCTTCCTGCTATTCTCCCGACAACCGCGCCAAAAAATGGAGAATACTCAACATAATCCTCTAGTCTATCAAATCCCAAAACGACATTATCCAGCTTTCCATTACGGTCAGGAACAATCAAATCCGTAATAATGCAGCCATAATTGATGCATTTCATCGTCATTCCCTTTTCAGTCGTGAAAGCGAACTGGATGACCTCATGACCATTAACCGCGCCAAAGCTCTCTTCTCTAATCTTCATACTAAGCCTCTCCTTTTAAACAGCAATAATCAAGTTTTTACCCTGTTCCATAAATAAATAACAAAGCCTCTAAGCGACTTTGTTATCTATTCTTCATTTAATAAGGCCCTCTAATATAATCTTTAACAGAAACTTCATAGAAGTTTCGCAGTTTCATAAGCTCTTCCTCGCTAAACGACTTTGCCTCCAAGGCAGCGAGATTCTGCTCCACCTGACGGACATTTTTGAATCCTGGAATTGCGCATGTAACGGCCTCTTGGTCCAAAATCCAGCGCAGGGCCGCGGAAGCAAGCGATCCTCTGCCATCCGCAATCCAAGATAGCTGCTCAGAAAGCTCGACACCTTTTTTAAATTCAAGGCCAGCAAAGGTTTCACCGACATTGAACTGTTCCCCATTTGCATTGAAATTCCGGTGATCCTCTTTCGCGAACTGAGTATCGGCTGTAAACTTGCCGGTCAAAAGACCACTGGCAAGCGGTACGCGAGCAAGTATTCCCACTCCCTGTTCCTTCGCTTTCGGGAACAGCTTTTCAAGAGGTTTTTGTCTAAATAGGTTGAAGATGACCTGCAAAGCAGAAACATTGGGATTTGTCAGACAGAACAGCCCCTCTTCCACCGTTTCAACACTCACTCCATAATGACGAATCTTTCCTTCCTGCTGGAGCTTGTCCAATACAGCAAATACATTCGTATTCTTCAAAATCTCGAGCGGCGGACAATGAATTTGGTAAAGATCGATTCTTTCGCGTCCAAGCCGTTTCAAGCTGGCTTCACAATATTTCCGAACGGATTCTTCAGAGTACGTTGCAGGGTCATGAATATCCCCGGCGCGGCAAAATTTCGAGGCAATATAAATCTTATCCTCTCTCCCCTTTGTCGCTTTCCGGAGTAGCTCCTCACTTCTTCCTGAACCATATACATCTGCTGTATCGAAGAAATTTACGCCAAGCTCAATCGCCCGGTCAATAGCCGTCAGCGCATCTTCATCATTGGAATTACCCCAATCTCCTCCAATTCCCCATGTGCCAAAGCTGATTTCGCTAACCTTTAATTCACTGTTTCCAAGCTGCCGATATTTCATGAAAGGACTCCTCTCTAGGGATTAATCAAGCTTAGATGATTTATTTTTGTTATAGACATCAAAGCCTACTGCAAGCAATAATACAATACCCTTGATTGTTTGCTGGTAATCTGTACCTAACCCAATTAAAGACATCCCATTATTTAAGACACCCATAACGAGACCACCGACAACTGCCCCAATAATCGTTCCAATACCGCCATACGCAGAGGCACCGCCAATGAACACGGCCGCAATGGCATCAAGCTCAAATGAATTTCCTGCCCCAGGTGTCGCGGAATTCAGACGAGCTGCAAAAATCAAACCAGATAAGGCTGCAAGTACACCCATATTGACGAATACCCAGAAAGTTAGCTTTTGTGTTTTAATACCAGAAAGCTTTGCAGCCTTCTCATTTCCGCCAATGGCATATAAATGACGGCCTGATACCGTACGATTTGTAAAGAAGGAATAAGCAACAATCAAGACCACCAAGATGACAAGAATGTTCGGAATTCCTTCATAGGAAGCGAGGAAATACGCGAATATATTTAAAACGGCCACAATGAATACAAGCTTAATGGCAAACAGCCATGCAGGCAGGACTTCAAAATTATAAGACTTCTGCTGTTTGCGCTTGCGCATTTCTGTCCAAATCAAAATCAAGGAAATTAGCACACCCACAATTAAAGTCAAAATATCAAGTGAGGCTGTTTTACCTAATTCAGGCAGGAACCCGGTACTGATTTTCCGAAATTCTTCAGGAAACGGTGCAATGGATTGCCCACCAAGCACCATCAGCGTCAATCCGCGGAAGACCAGCATCCCAGCAAGCGTTACGATAAAGGCAGGCACCTTTAAATAAGCGACCCAGAATCCTTGCCAAGCACCAATCAACGCACCAATGATTAAACATAATACAACGGAAAGCCACACAGGCAAATTCATCTCAACCATGAAAACAGCTGACACAGCGCCTACAAATGCAACAATCGATCCGACGGATAGGTCAATATGTCCGAGCAAGATGACAAGCAGCATCCCAATGGCCAGCACGAGTATGTAACTGTTTTGCAGGATTAGGTTTGTAATGTTGATTGGCTTCAACAGCACTCCATCTGTCAGAATTTGAAATAAAATAACGATAAAGACTAAAGCAAGTATCATGCCATATTGGCGCACATTGTTTTTCATTAAGCTGCCCAGTGTTTTCATCCTTGTTCCACCCCTGTTTTGGTCATGTATTTCATAATTTTCTCCTGAGAGGCATCCTTGCGTTCAAATTCAGCGGTAAAAGCGCCTTCACGCATTACATAGATCCGGTCGCTGATTCCCAGCAACTCAGGAAGCTCAGAGGAGATGACCAATATTCCCTTCCCTTGGTCTGCAAGCTGGTTAATAATGGAGTATATTTCGTATTTCGCCCCAACATCAATCCCACGCGTCGGCTCATCCAAGATAAGAATATCCGGCTCCGTAAAAATCCATTTACTTAGCACTACCTTCTGTTGATTCCCCCCGCTCAGGTTCATTGCCTTTTGGGTTATGGCTGGGGTTTTGATATTCATTTTTTTGCGGAAATTCTCTGCTTCGACGACTTCCTGTCCATCATCAATGATGGATTTATTCGCCACTCTTCGTAAGTTTGCGAGCGTAATATTTGTTTTAATGTCTTCTTCGAGAACGAGCCCGAAGGATTTCCTATCCTCGGTAACATAGGCGATGCCCGCATCAATCGCTTGTGTAATGTTTTTTAAGGTTAATTCTTTGCCATCCTTAAACAGCTGGCCGCTCATCTTCGTTCCGTATGCCTTCCCGAAAATGCTCATCGCAAGCTCAGTACGTCCTGCGCCCATCAGTCCTGCTATTCCTACTATCTCTCCCCTGCGGATGTGGAAGCTTACATCATCAACCACATTCCTCGCTGAATTGGTCACATCTTGGACAGTCCAATTCTTCGCTTCAAAAATGGTTTCACCGATTTTAGGCGTATGATCTGGATATAGATTGGTTAAATCCCTGCCGACCATTCCTTTAATGATACGGTCCTCTTTTACATTGTCCTTTTTCATATCCAGTGTCTCAATCGTCTTCCCATCCCGAAGAATCGTGATGGAATCGGCCACTTTAGCAATCTCATTCAATTTATGGGAGATGATGATCATCGTCATGCCTTGTTTCTTGAATTCGAGCATCAGCTTCAAAAGGTTTTCACTATCATCCTCATTTAGTGCAGCGGTAGGCTCATCAAGAATCAGCAGTTTGACTTCTTTAGAGATAGCCTTGGCAATTTCAATCAGCTGCTGCTTTCCTACTCCAAGCTGATTAACCATAGTATCCGGTGACTCATTTAATCCAACTACCTTCAGCAAATCTATCGTCTTTGCATAGGTTTCATTGAAATTAATGATGCCGCGTTTACTTTGTTCATTCCCAAGGAAGATATTTTCGGAGATAGATAGATAAGGAATTAACGCTAACTCCTGATGGATGATGACAATTCCCTTGCTCTCACTATTTTTGATGGTTTTAAATTCACAAACCTCATCTTCAAAATAGATATCCCCTGAATAGCTTCCATGAGGATAAACACCGCTCAATACTTTCATTAAGGTTGATTTGCCTGCGCCATTTTCACCGCACAGGGCATGGATTTCCCCTTTTTTGATTTTTAAATTCACATTGTCAAGTGCCTTGACTCCGGGAAACGTTTTCGTGATGTTGCGCATTTCCAAAATAATAGATGACAAGAATCTCACCCCAATTGTTAGGATGAATGTTACTCATAAATGTGCGTACAAGTAACATCCATCCAAAATTATAATCGATTATTTCACTTCATCTTCTGAATAGTAACCGCTTTCGACAATGACTTCTTGATAGTTTTCTTTGTCAACGGAAACCGGGTCAATCAAATAAGTAGGTACAACTTTATTGCCATTATCATAGGATTCCGTGTCATTCACTTCGGCTTCCTTATCATTCAATACGGCATCTGCCATTTCTACCGCTTTAACAGCAAGCTCCCTTGTATCCTTGAACACCGTTTGTGTTTGTTCACCAGCAATGATGGATTTCACGGAAGCTAGCTCGGCATCCTGACCGGTGATGACAGGCATAGGCTTAGAATCTGTTCCATAGCCGACACCCTTCAAAGAAGAGATGATACCAATACTAATTCCATCATAAGGAGATAAGACAGCATGGACTAATTCACTGGAATATTTAGAGCTCAGGATATTATCCATACGCGCTTGTGCCGTGGCACCATCCCAGCGAAGGGTGGAAATTTGGTTCATTTTTGTCTGTCCGCTTTGGACCACTAATTTGCCCTCATCGATATAAGGCTGAAGAACACTCATAGCCCCATCGTAGAAGAAGTAGGCATTGTTATCATCCGGAGATCCGCCGAATAACTCGATATTGAATGGACCTTTTTCCCCGTCTTCAAGACCTAATTTTTTCGTAATATATGAAGCTTGCAATACCCCTACTTCAAAGTTATCAAATGTAACATAATAGCTGACATTATCTGTTCCTTTGATTAAACGGTCATACGAAATAACTTTAATGTCCTGGTCAGCTGCCTTTTGAAGGACTTCTGTCAAGGATTCCCCATCAATGGGAGCAACCACAAGCACGTCAACGTCTTTAGTGATCATGTTTTCAATTTGGGCAATCTGGTCTTCAACAACATCCTCGCCGTATTGCAGGTCTGTTTTGTAGCCCATTTCCTTGAATTCCTTCACCATGTTTTCCCCATCAAGAACCCAGCGCTCGGATGACTTAGTCGGCATCGAAATTCCGACATACCCCTTATCGCCTGCGCCTGATGATTCGGAATCACTTCCACAAGCTGCCAATACAAACACCATCGAGAACATTAAGAGTACAGCAAGCATTTTCTTCATGAAATCAACCTCTCCTTTGTTATCAAATTCGGATTCAATCATAAGCTTTTAACTATCTCATATTTCTAAAAATTGAATCCGCTTACAAATACTATCATACTACTTGTTAGTACAAGTTTCTACTAAAATTTAACTCAAACTAACAAATTTTTATAATAAATAGAAAAAAACCCACATAATTGTAGGTTTTTGTTCTTATATTTTTGCGGTTGATTGTCTAATGATTAAAGCTGGTTCAAAAACAAAGGATGGATCCGCAGCATTGGATTTATGCTCAGCCAATTGAATAATCGCCTTAGCTGCCCGTACTCCCATATCAAATTGCGGGTGCTTAATCGTTGTGAGCTTAACCTCCGAAGCAACAGCAAGATAGGAATCGTCAAAGCCCACAATGGACAAATCATCAGGAACAGAAAGACCTGTCTCCCTTATCACATCAAGCGCCGCAAGAGCAACCTCATCATTGTAGAAGCAGATGGCGCTTGGCCGTTCGCTTCGTGCTAGAATTTCGGGAAGCTCTTCCTCTAGCACCTTCTCCCGCCCTGCAGTCGTATAGGTCAAAAGCATATCTGAATTGAGGGGAATCTTATATTCCCTGTGCGCACGGATAAAGCCTTTCATCCTTTTAACCCCTTGCATATCATCGGATTTAAAGAATCCGGCAATATTCGTATGACCATTTTGTATTAAATGTTCTGCCTGCAAAAATCCCCCAAGCTCATCATCGACTAACAAACTATATGGGTTTAATTCATTATAGGCGGCATTAATCATCAAGTAAGGAATCCCTTTCATTTCTAGGTCTAAATAATATTTCAAATTAGGATTCGGATGACTGCTCTTTGTCGGCTCCACTATTAAACCAGCCAAATCCCTGTCCATCACATTCTCAAGACATTGCCGCTCTTTCTCAAAATCATTATTCGTGCTATACAATAATAAGGTATACCCTTTACTGCTTAAATAAGATTCAACTCCATTGATTATGGAAGGGAATATATAATTGGAAATATAGGTCGTAATCAAGGCTATTGCCCTATCAGCTCCTGCAGAGTAATTAGACACGGAGCGGTCTGCGCAATAAGTGCCAGACCCCTGTTCAGTGTATAACCAGCCATCGTTAACCAAATCATTGATGGCTTTGCGAACGGTATGGCGGCTAACCTCAAACTGGATGGTCAGCTCTGATTCTGAGGGAATTTTTTGATTAGGCACATATTTATCATCCAGAATGTCTTGTTTGATTTTCTCTTTAACTTGTTCGTATTTCTTCATCCCACGTAACACCTCCCGTCTATCTCTTCTTTTAATATAGCATAGTTGTCAGTACATGTTATAAATTTTTATCCATTTTAAGGATATTTAATTGGAGATGCCTCTTATATCCCCATAGTAAAAAGACGCATCTTCCTATTCCAATGCGTCACTAAGGGATATCATTCCTCATAGTCATTTCAATTGCTTCATAATTTGTTTTAGTCCATCACTAAAAATCCTCACTTCATCCTTCGGTATGTCTTCCTCTCCATAACGGGCTTTTTCATATATTTCAGTCAACCTGCTATTCAGATCATTTCTAGATAAATGAATTCTATTCAGCCAATCATGAAACGATTCGCCATGCTTTCTCCTCTGCACTCCCTTCATTTTCTTCTCAAATTTATAAACAAGCATTCTTATCGGTATATTGGATGGAGGAACTGCTCTGGCTGCCCTTCCATTCTTTTGTTCTTTTTTCAAAATGGCAGAAGATATCGCTGTCGCCATCCCGCCCGTACCCATCATTTCCAGCTGCATGTCCTTTCTTCTTTTAACGATGAAGATGATTGCTGCTATGAAAGCAACAACCAAAAGTATCATTAAGATTACATAAAGATAGGGGTTTGTCACATATTCCTTAAAGGGATATGTTTCCCACTCTCCTCTTGCGGAACTGAATGGGTTGGAACGTTCTTGCTTCTCTACATCGTTCAATGCTGTACCAAATAGCTGACTATAGCCTTTGGAAATAAGAGTCGCAAACCCAACGATTGCTATACCTAACAGGTTTCTGACACCGCTCAAAAAATAAGGAATGAAGACCATCATCATACTGCTGACAATCCCTAAGACTAACATGATTTGAAGACGCCGGAATAGGTGAACCTTATTGCGGCTTGTGAGAATAATGGTTAAGATTATTTGAATAAAAAAGACAGCAATCAGCACAATTAATAAACCAAGGGAAGGCTGATTCAACTGGTGAATACCTAGTAAAAGCCCTGTCATTCCTATTTTTATACTAGGGTCCACTTTCATTGCATGAAAGAAGAAAGAGCATAGGCTCATACAGACAATCGCCAAGATATCTGGATAGAACAAACAGGTTGATAGAATAAGAATGATGAAGAAAAGGCCATATACAGGCAGATTTCTTTTCTGATTGAAGGAATAAAGTAGTAAATCGGCTATTGCAAAGGCAGCCAGCAAATACCATTGAGCCAATGGGAAAAATAAAAAGAAGAGAATGCCTAATACAGATGTGCTAGTAAGCCTTTTTAGCCGCAGCCCCAATTCTCCTCAACTCCCCTTCTCCCCCTACATATAAATAACTGGTCCCAATATTTATATTTGGCGGTTGTTCTCCATTCAAATAAATAATTTCATTCGAATGTTCCATATTTAACCTGGCTATTGAAATAAAATGGTCTTCTCTTATAAATGGGAGCTCATCCCGTATTCTGGCCAGCTGCTCCAGTGTCATTTGCAGATGCTGAATGCCTGTATTGAGCGGCAGTTTAAAAACACCTTCTTTAGCCAAATAATTTATATACAATTCATATGAGAATCCCTTTGATATTAAATAGCTGCACAAAAAGGCTGTATGAGAAATCAGCTTCTCTCCCATGTTATGAATCGTAAAGCCGCTCTCTTCTGTTATGTATAACATGATTGTATATCGTTTATTCGTAATAGGCTGGTATTGCTTAGCATACATGCTTTGCATCTTGGCCGTTGCCTTCCAATGAATCTGGCGGAATGATTCCTTCTCATAAGGCTTGATACCAACTACAGACGTCTCATCAGACATAAAAGAATAGGCGGCCTCTTCTTCTCCCACACGAGTCTGATATAGAAGGGGCAGGTTTTTGACCTCCAGCTGCTTCGGATAGACGATGATTTCTGTATCACCACGATTAATTGAAGGAAAGTGTACAAAAGAACTCCCAAACAAATCATGGATAATCAGATTAAGATCTTCTATATAATAAACGCCTCTAGCCTTCGCTTTAAAAGGGATGCGAATCCGATTAATTGTCTTTCTTTTTTGTACGAAATTCACTGTGTACCTAGTATCATTTAAACTTTTCTGTAAATGGTCTGACTCCAGGATTTCGATCTGTTTATTCAGGATAAAATAGAGCCTCCCATGCGCAATTGTCACAGGAGAATCATTATGAATCTCAACCAGTAGCTCATCGGTTTCATCAATAAAAAGTTTAATACTCTTTTTTTCTATATTTATATAAGCCTCTTTAGCTATTCTTTTTGTATAAAAGTGAATATACAAGGTATACAAGAAATAGACGACTAGAATAATCGTCATTGGCAAAAACGATATGTATACTAGCATGATGATTGCAATTGGAAGAAACAGCCTAAGAAAATAAACATCAAACAGAAAAGTGTAAACAGGGATACCTTCTCTACTTTTCATACGATAGCTCCACAGGAACGTCTATATTGCCAAGGATTGAATGGATGACCTCGCTTTTTGTCATATGCAGAGCTCCTTCCATTGACAGCATAATTCTGTGTGTACTGATGTGCGGAAAAACAAATTGAATATCCTCAGGTATACAGTAGGCACGTGATTCGATTTTCGCTTTTGCTTGTGCAGCCCGAAGCATCGCGAGTGTTGCTCTTGGACTCAAACCTGTCTCAATCCATTTATGATTCCTCGTAGATTCCACCAAATCAAGGACATAGTCTTCTATACAATCTGATATATGGATTTGTTTTGTTTCTTCCTGTAATTTTTGCACGTCTTCCATACGGACAACTGGGGAAACATCACTCAAAGGATCTTCCCTTCTAAAACGCTTCATAATCTTGCGTTCGTCCTCTCTTGATGGGTATCCGATGTTTATCTTTACGAGAAATCGATCTAACTGGGCATCTGGCAATGGAAATGTTCCATGGGACTCTCCAGGATTTTGAGTAGCAATCACTAGAAATGGAGTGGGTAATTGATCTGTCTGCTTTTCAATCGTTATCTGCCTTTCCTCCATCGCCTCTAATAGGCTTGACTGCGTTCTTGGCATTGCCCGATTGATCTCATCCGCCAAAACGATGTTGGCATAAATAGGACCGATTCTCTTTTCAAACTCTCCATGCTTTGGATTGAAATACTCCAGTCCGATCACATCACTTGGCAATACATCTGGGGTAAATTGAATTCTTGAAAATGTCCCGCCAATGCTTTTGGCAATCGTTTTTGCCAGCAAGGTCTTTCCTGTACCAGGAACGTCCTCAAGCAATATATGTCCATTGCTGAGTAATGCGACTAAAAGTAAATCAATCGTCTCTTCTTTTCCAACAAAAACACTGTTAATGGAATCCTTCAAATTATCCAGCACCAATCAATACACCCCTATATCATCAGTAAAGTAGAATAATGACTATTCTCATAATTCCATCATATAGAAAGAAAAAAATGATTTCTACCCATTTTTTACCTTTAGAGAAAATGATAGTATTTGATATTGGGAATGCAGATGATAAGGAGTCCAATTTGCTGCTATAAAAAGAGCGCACCTTCTATTTGGTGCGCACAAGAGCTCTTCTCTATTAACCTTTTCTTCCGCAATAATGTCCATCTTTCATCCCAAAAGAAAAATCATATTCTCATTTGTACTATTTTGAGATACGAATAAGCAACTATTAGGCTATAAACCTTTACCTCTAAAAGCAGGCTGAATAAGGTATTTCTGGATTACTAAGATAAAAAAGCAGTGTGCACCGTAGTGCCTCACTGCTTTCCCTATCATTCAATCCCAACCACTGTCCTTCCCATATCAGCTTCACGCTTGAACATGCGGGAGTAGATTCCTTGCTCCCTATTTACCAACTCATGATGGGTGCCAGACTCCATGATTCTTCCCTCTTCCATTACGATGATCCGGTCTGCTGAAAGTACGGTTGAAAGGCGATGGGAAATAATAATAACCGTCTGCCGCTTCTTTCTTTCCCTTATCGCTTCATTGATTTTCAGTTCTGTGATTGGGTCAAGTGCTGAGCTCGCTTCATCGAGGATGAGCAGCCTAGCTTCTCTCACCAAAGCCCTCGCTAGCGATAGCCGTTGTTTCTGTCCGCCTGAAAGACTTGTTCCTCTCTCCCCAACAGATGAATCCAGTCCTAGCGGGAGACTTTGATAATAGTCCCATAAACCACTGTCTCTTAAAGCGGCTAGCAGGTCCTCATCACTCGCCTCGGTGTTTCCAATCTTTAAATTATCACGGAGCGTTCCATTTCGAAGCTGAACATCCTGCGAGACGAAAGCTATCTGGCTGCGGAGCCAGCCGATGTCAAACGTCTCAATCGGCTGTCCGTCAAGAAGAATCGAGCCTTCCATCGGTTCATATAAGCGGAGCAGCAGGTCCGTTATCGTCGATTTTCCTGCCCCGCTCGGTCCCGTCAACGCTACCGCATCGCCGCTTTCAATATGGAACGACACCCCGCGCAGTACCGGTTCCTCTTTTTCAGGATAAGCAAACCAGACATCTTCAAAGGTGATGCTTCCTTTCAATTCAGATGGCGCTGCTCCCTCTTTTGTTTCCGCATCTGATTGTGGAATGGAGAGCAAGATGTCTGAACGGTCCAAAGCAGGACCTGTGCGTCTGATGGAAAGCCACATCCTGAGCATCTTCTGCATTTCATTGGCGGCGATTGTCACAAGTCCCCCTGCTGTAAGCATTTGCCCAGTGGTCAGCTGGCTATCCCATATCAGGAGCACACTAACATAATAGACGCCAGCTAATGCGATTCCATTGTACCCGCCGATGACAACAATTGATTGCATGCGCGCCTTCAATTCACGTACCGAATGCTTGACAAAGGCTTGCCTGATGCCAATGATGCTATCGACCTCTCCATCTGAGACGCCCAGCACTCTTGAAAGATGAATCCCTGTCACAGATTCCCGCAGCCGCTCCAAATATCTTGATGCCTCATCCCGGGCCTGCTTAGAGGCCAATCTTGTTCTTTTCCCTACATAATTGGAGGCTGTGTAAAAAATGATTCCGAGAACAACGCTTGCAATCATCAAATAGGGATGAATAAACAAAAGAACAATATTATAGAGGATTACCCCTTGAACCGCCGCCATCAGGGTGGACCCTTCCCATGCAAGGAAATTATGGAGCGTATCCGGGTCATCTGAGGTACGGGCAAGCAGCTCGCCTGACTTCGCGTTTTGGAAAAAGGAAAAAGGCAAATATTGAATATGGGTAAAAAGCTTAAGCTTCTGCCTGTTCGTTACGGATTTGGCGATATAATGACAAAAATATTCATCTATAACCATCATCACTAAGTCAAATACAGCGACAAAAATCAGCAGCCACATCAATCCCCAAAGCAAATTAGATGATTGGTTAGGAAGAATATGATCGACCAGCCAGCTTAAGGCGAAAGCCGGGATAATGGCGGCGCACACTTGGGCAATGGCAATGACAATTGAATCTCCAAGAACCCATTGCCAAAATGGCTTTAGAAATGCGAGGACACGCCTTCCGTCCTTATTTTTCCCTTCTACTTGTTGTGTGTTCATCCCGCTCTCCCTTTCTCAAGTTCTTTATATTGAGACATATATAACTCATAATAGCTGCCTTCCAAGGAGAGCAATTGCTCATGTGTGCCTCTTTCTGCAATCACACCTCGCTCCAAAAAGAGAATCTCATGGGCGTCCCTTACTGTAATGAGCCTATGCGCAATCGTAATCGTCGTTCTGCCCGGAATGAGGCGTTCAAGCGCTCCCTGCACTTTTTCCTCCGTTTCACCATCCAGGGACGAGGTCGCTTCATCAAAGATCATCAAGGCCGGATGGCGCAGGATCGCCCTGGCAAGCGCAACCCGCTGCCGCTGCCCCCCGGAAAGCTTAAGTCCTCTCTCCCCAATGATGGTTTCGTACTCATCTGGCAAAGAATGAACGAATTCCGTTAAGCCCGCTGCCTCCACCGCATGCATAAACTCTGTCTCTGTCGCATCTCTCTTGCCGTAGAGCAGATTCTCTTTTAAGGTTCCATTCAAAAGGAACGTCTCCTGGCTAACGACACCGACCTGGCTTCTGAAGGAGTTGCGGTTATAGTCAGAAAGCTTCTTCCCATCAATCAGAACCTCTCCTTCGTCCGGGTCATACAAGCCAAGCAAAAGCTGAACAATCGTGCTCTTGCCCCCGCCGCTTGAGCCGACAATTCCAATATGCTTGCCTGGTTCTATCGTGAAACTTAAGTCACGCAACACCTTCAAATCTGTTCCAGGATATTGGAAGGTGACATGATTCATTTCTACTCTGCCCATGATTTTATCCATATCTGGCAAACCTTCCTCATGCTCCTGCGGTAAATCAAAATACTCATAGATTCGTTGCAGTGCCGGAATCGCCTGCTGAATCGTCAAGGCATTTTCCGCAAGGGAACGGATTGGCTGAAACATCGTTGGGATAAACCCAAGGCAGGAAACGAGCACTCCGACCGTGATATCCCCTCTCCAAACCGCAAAACCGCCAATCAGCATAACAACCCCAGGAGTCGCAATATTAAACATGTTCCCAAGACGCCAGTTCACCTTGCTGATGAGGGCTGCCTTGATTGAGAATGCCATCCATTTCCCGAGCTTTGAGCTTTGCGTCTCTATCTCTTTCTCTTGGAGCTGAAAGGTCCTCACAAGGCGCGATGATTCAATACTCTCCTGCATATGGTGATACATATCTGAACTCATGTCGCGCTGAGTGGCACTCATTTTCCTGACGGTTGTTCCTAACTTAAATGATGGATATAAATAAATGATAAAGACAACAAGCATAACAATCGCCGTTGGCCAGAACAGAACAATCACAGCCGCAAAAGCCGCCACCGCACTAATCACTTGCTGCAAAAAGCGAGGGACAACCGTATTGTTTAAATTTTGAATAGACTCCACATCGTGAGTCAGCCTGTAAAGCATATCTCCCCTTGGTGTGTGCTGAAAAAAAGACATCGGTGCCTTATGTAATTTCTTAAACGCCCTCAGCTGCATATCCGTAATGACGTCGAGCCCGACTTTTATTTGGATATACTCCTGAAGACTCTCGAATACAACCTTGCCCACATAAGCAAAGATGAATCCGCCTATGATCCATGGCAATAATTGCACAGAATCATTTTTGAGCACATCATCTACAAGCTTCCCTGTCAAAATAGGCGGCAAGATTGTAAACGCTCCGCCTATAACCGCGAATATGACTGCCAGGACCACACTGATCCAGTAGGGCTTAAAATGTCCGATTATTTCCCTTGCTAACTTCATTGCCAATCCCCTCCAATATTTTATAATTCTAGAACATTTGCTCGCAAAATACACGAACTTTTTTAATTTTTTGACTATATAAATTTCATGATTGCTTCAGGAAGGGATACCATACCGATTTGCCGAGCTTTTTTTATAAACCCTCAGGATTAAATAAAGAAGAAGCTCCATTATAAAATGGAGCTCCCTCTTATCGGCTTTTATTATTCGATTGCTGATATGAGATGCATCTTTCTATAAATTCCAGAACCTCTTCTGAAATGGGGTATAGTCCGGTTTCTTCAGATGGTTTTCTCCGAATCTCCCAAAACTTATCCATTAACCCTTCATCTCCTTTAAACGTATCATTCGACAGATCCATTAATTCAGAGGCAATTCGATTCCCTTCCTCAGATTCAGGAGATATCCTGTGTTTGATACACAACTCAATCCTCCTGAGCAACGAAACGTACTTCTGAGTTGACCGGTCTCCCCCTTCAAGGCTCGGCATAACTTCTTTCAAGAATTGTCTTTCATCCTCCTCAAAGTAGTCAATCCATTTGCTCGAGCTTTCTTGCGGCCTCTGAACCAAATAAGATATCTGCTCCCAAGACAGGGATTCATCTATATCTAACATATTAATCAAGGAAACCGTATTTGAGATGTTAGCTTGAAGCTTAGTGAGCTGCTCTTGTAAGTGATTATGATGGGATACCAAAATTTGTTTATAAGATATTTTGTCCAGTACATATTGAATATCCTCTAGTGACAGTGAGAGGGTTTTAAGGATGATGATTTTCTCCAATTTAAAGAGATCCTCTTCTGAATAGTATCTTCGTCCATTTTCATCCTTGTAGCTTGGGGTAAGGAGGCTGATTTGATCGTAATATCGAAGAGTGCGAACGGAGATATTCCTTTCTTTAGCTACTTGTCCAGTGGTCCACCGGTTCATTTTATTCCTCCTTCACTTTTGCTTGCAGGTGACGTAACGTCATCATTTACAGTCAAATTATACCATGAACAGAAAAGAGGAATGCCAAATGAGCTGGAAAGAAAGGGATAAATGGGGATGGCGGGAATTTATCTTGCTGATGATTTTAGAATTTGGAGTCGTTATCGGTATTATAAAGTTCTTCATAAAGCCTTTGTATTCTCAATGGTTTAAAGATGAATTATATGCAGGAACGTTAATGGGTTTAACGATAGCGATTGTTATAATAATAGGCGTCTATTTCATCGCTCTTCGCCCAAGAAAGCTTTCATGGCGAGAAGTGGGAATCCGGCCATTTGACAAAAAGGATTGGAAGTTAATTATTTTACTCTCTCTCCTCTTATTGGCAGGCGCTATAATCGTAATGTCCCTCACTAGCTTGATAGGAAATTCATATGAGAATGGCAAAACCGAAGCCATCCAGAAGAATCTAGCTATTCATACGATCATCATCGCCTTTATTTCTGCCGCTATTATCTCCCCTATCTATGAGGAAATCTTCTATCGCGGCTTCCTCTATCGCTGGCTACGGACACGTTTGGGGCTAATTGCAGCACTCATTCTTAGCTCACTCATTTTTTCGATCGTTCATATCCCAACCTATAATGTGATGCCCGTAAATTTTTTGAGCGGAGTCATTTTCGCGTGGGCATATGAACGAACAAGCTCTGTCTGGCCGCCAGTTATCATTCATGGGCTGACAAATGGACTGATGGTACTCCTGACTGTAACTGGATAAATGAAAACACAATCAATGCAGACAAGGAAGATGAGCAATTCTATCATCGAATTGCCCATCTTTTCTTGCTTTATCGATGGCTAAAAACAGGATGTCTCTTCTCGATAAAAGCCTGAATACCTTCCTTCACGTCCTCTGTTTCAAACACTTCCTTAAACAATTTTGCTTCAAGCGCCAATCCTTCGTCTATTGGTTTCTCCTGCCCAACATTTACTGCTTCTTTAATCCTCCTGAGTGATTGCAGGGAGTGACGGCCAATCTTGGCGGCCATCTTCAAGACATCCTCCATCCCTTGATCAGCGATTTTGTTGATGATGCCTAGATGGAGAGCTTCCTCTGCCGTGATGGAATTACCGGTAAACATCAATTCCTTCGCCTTTGCCTCCCCAATCAGGCGCGGAAGACGCTGGGTACCTCCACCTCCCGGGAATAACCCAAGCTTCACTTCAGGCAGACCAAGCTGGATCTCATTTGCCGAAATCCGGATGTCACAGGCAAGCGCCAGCTCCAGCCCGCCGCCTAGTGTATGGCCATTCAAATAAGCAATCGTTGGTTTAGGAAATGAGTTTATCACACGGAAGACTTCTCCCTTCTTGCTTGATTGTTCAGGTTGAGCGCCTTCCATCATTTGCGGGAATTCCTTAATATCCGCTCCTGCCATGAATGCTTTTTCACCCTTGCCAGTCAAAATAACGCAGACAACATCATCTGATTGCTCAAGTTCCGCAAAAGCCTCGCATAATTCTGCTGCCACCTGATGGCTCAGCACATTCATTGGCGGATTATCAATCGTGACTATGGCCGTATTCGCTAATTTCTCTACCTCAATCACTGTATACATGCCTTCTCCCCCCTTTTATTTTGGCTGCATGCGAATAGCGCCATCCAACCGGATTGTCTCTCCGTTTAGCATCGGATTTTCGATAATGCTTTTTGCGAGCATTGCATATTCCTCGGGATAACCGAGCCTTGACGGGAATGGAACCATTGCGCCAAGCGCATTCCTGGCCATTTCAGGTAGTCCGCCAAAAAGAGGAGTATCAATGAGTCCTGGAGCAACGGTCATGACGCGAACTCCGCTTCTGGCAAGGTCCCGAGCGAGCGGTAGGGTCATTCCGACTATGCCCCCTTTTGATGCACTATAAGCTGCTTGTCCGATTTGACCTTCAAAAGCGGCAACAGAGGCCGTATTGATAATAACCCCCCGTTCTCCCTCTTCATTCGGGTCATTCTTGATCATTTGTTCTGCGGCAAGACGAATGACATTGAATGTGCCAACCAAATTCACTTCAATGACCTTCTTGAAACGGCCGAGGTCATGCACCTTATCCTTTGAAACAACCTTTTCACCTACCCCGATGCCCGCACAATTGATGACTGTATTAAGTAAACCAAACTGATTGATGCCGTCCTTTATCGCTTGGGTAACCTCATCTTCACTAGTGACATCCGCTTTTTTGAATAACACGTTGTGATTCCCCAACTTTTCAGCAAGAGCATGTCCCTTCTCTTCATTTTGATCGATGATGATCGCTTTCCCGCCGCTTTCAACAATCAATTCAACTGTCGCTTTCCCTAACCCGGATGCCCCGCCAGTCACCAATGCCGTAACCTCATTAAATTTCATTTTTCAGCCTCCCTCATTTTTGGATATCATGTTAAGCGTTCAAGGATTGTTGCATTGGCCATTCCGGCCCCTTCACAAATGGCCTGAAGCCCATATTTCCCGCCTGTCCGCTCTAGCTCATGCATGAGGGTAGTCATGACGCGCGCCCCGCTCGCACCAAGCGGATGGCCAAGGGCAATCGCTCCTCCATTCACGTTCAGCTTATTCAAATCAGCACCAATTTCATCAAGCCAGGCCAGCGGCACAGGCGCAAATGCCTCATTCACTTCATATAAATCCATGTCTTCTATAGACAAACCCGCCTTCTCCAAAACCATTCTCGTAGCCTCAATCGGACCTGTAAGCATAAGTGTTGGATCAGAACCGACGACCGTACGGGCAACAAGCTTGAAACGAGGCTTTAATCCTAGTTCCAATGCTTTCTCCTTCGACATCACCAACACGACTGCTGCTCCATCACTCATTTGACTCGCATTCCCCGCATGGATGATCCCATCTTCCTTGAAGGCTGCCGGAAGGGACGCAAGCTTCTCAAGAGAGGTTCCCCTTCGCGGACCTTCGTCTTGAGTGATAAGTGTCTTGGTTCCATCTTCTTCTGTGACCTCAATCGGCATGATTTCTCTGTCAAAACGTCCTTCATTCTGGGCATGAATCGCACGCTGATGACTTAGTAAAGAAAACTCATCCAGTTGCGTGCGGTCATATCCCCATTTCGAAGCAATCCTTTCTGCTGATAGTCCTTGGTTAATTAATTCATATCGCTCTGAAAGCAGCGGACTTGGTCGTGATTCCCTTCTTGTTGACCCCATCGGAACCCTAGTCATACTTTCCACTCCACCCGCGATGACAATATCCATATCGCCTGAGAGGACAGCCTGGGCAGCAAAGTGAATGGCCTGCTGGCTTGAGCCGCATTGCCGGTCAATGGTCGTTCCCGGCACCTTGATTGGAAAATCAGCCGCCAACGCGGCAGAACGCGCAATATTAAGACCTTGTTCTTCCACCTGAGAAACACAGCCGATAATGACGTCTTCAACCAATTCTGACGAAATACCCGCTCGTTTAACAAGTTCCCTTAACGCATAGCTCAGCAGGTCATCCGGCCTGATATCCTTGAAAACTCCTTTTCTCTTTCCTACTGGCGTTCTTACCGCTTCTACGATTACTGCTTCTCTCATCTGTTCGTTCCCCTTTATAAGCCGATTTTTTTAGCAATTATTTGCTTCATGATTTCATTTGTTCCAGCATAAATGGATGTGACGGCAATATCACGGTAACGCCTGGCAATGGCATACTCCTCCATGAAGCCATAACCCCCATGCAGCTGCATGCAATTCGCAACAAGTCGCTTAGCCATGTCCGTCACCCACCATTTAGCCATGCTAACCTCTGTGACGACATCCTCTCCGTCCATATGACGGACAATCAAATCATCAATAAAGGACCGGCCCAGCGCGACCTCTGTCGCCATCTCAGCGATTTTAAATTGTGTGTTTTGAAGCTTGCTAATCGGCTTTCCAAAAGCCTCCCGCTGCTTGACATAGTCAATTGTTATTCGCAAGGACTCCTCCGCCGCTGCTATTGCTTGGATGGCGCACATCAGCCTTTCTTGCTGGAGCTTCTCCATCAGGTAATAAAACCCTTTGTTTTCTTCCCCTAATAGATTGTCAGCTGGCACTCTCGCATCCTCAAAGATTAGTTCAGACGTATCACCTGCCGGCTGGCCGATTTTCTCTAATTTTTTGCCCCGGATAAATCCTGGAGTACCTTCCTCAACAACAATCAAGCTGATTCCCTTATGGCCGGCGCTCGGGTCTGTCTTGCAAGCGACGATGACAAGCCCGGCTCTCAGCCCATTGGAGATGAAGGTTTTCTCACCGGTAATGATATAATGGTCTCCATCACGCACGGCCCTTGTCTGCAGATTGCCAAGGTCTGAGCCTGTTCCCGGCTCTGTCATGGCAATGGCTGTCGACCATTCACCCGTGATGCATTTCGGGATCCATCGCTTACGCTGCTCTTCCGTGCCCAAATCATATAAATAGGGAACGATAATATCATTATGTAAAACACAGCCGCCAATCCCGCTTTCCACCCGCTCAAATTCTTCTGCCAAAATGACGGAATAAATGAAGTCAGCATTGAATCCGCCATATTTCTCATCTGCCCATGGCACGAGAAATCCTTGATCCCCCATTTTTTTAAAGAAGTCATCCGGCACGCTTTTCTGCTTTGTCCACTCTCGGTAATAGGGGATAACCTCTTTTTGCAAAAACCTGCGGACTGAATCCCGAAAAATCAGATGCTCTTCCTTTAAATAACTGGCCATATATATTGGCTCCTTTGCTCTGGAATGGATAAGAAGTTTACACTAGTTCATGATGCAAGTTCCGTGCCAATCACCCTTCCATGTTATATAAGACGAAGTAAGACTGCATTGTCTGAAATTAGGACAGTCCGAGGCAGCTTGTGTAGAAATAGAGAAAAGGGCAGGAAACCTTCCCACCCACCCTTTCGGACATTATTTAACCAGAATGGCTGATTGTTCATTCATTTTTGTGATAGCTTGTGCATATTCATCCCGAAGCGTCTCCACTAATTCTGCCACCGGCTTTACGTCCTTAATCGAGCCGACTCCTTGGCCGGCAGACCAGATATCTTTCCAAGCTTTTGACTCTTTCTCATTTTCTGCATGAACGACCTTAATCTCCCCGGTTTTTTCAAGTTGATCAGGATCATACCCGGCACGCTCAATGCTTGGGATCAAATAATTAGCCCGGACACCGCTGAGGGCATCAGTATAGAGGATGTCATGCGCCGTTGATTGGATGAGCATTTCTTTATAGGCTTCGACTGCATTCGCTTCCTCTGTCGCGATGAATCTAGTGCCCATGTAAGCAAAATCTGCCCCGAGCATTTGGGCCGCAGCAATTTCCTGCCCGTTCGAAATAGTTCCTGAAAGAATGATGACGCCATCAAAAAACTGTCTGACTTCTGCGACAAACGCAAATGGGTTCAAGGTGCCACCGTGGCCGCCTGCTCCATTGCAGACAAGAATGAGTCCATCGACCCCGGCTTCAATCGCCTTTTTGGCATGCGTAATGCTAATGACATCCGAGAAGACGGCCCCACCATACTCATGGACGACCTCTACTTCCTTGACCGGTTTTCCGAGAGAGGTAATCACTAATGGTACCTTATATTTCTTGATGGAAGCTAAATCTTCCTCATAACGCGGGTTCGTATGATGAACGATAAGATTGACACCCCACGGGGCAAGCTTACGCCCTTCTGTTGCCTTGTTTTCCTCTTCAATGGTTTGGGTGATGTGCTCAAACCATTGTTCAAGCTCTTCATTCGTGCGCGCATTTAATGTAGGAAAAGTCCCAATCACTCCTGCTCGCATGCTTGCCAGCACCATTTCTGTCTTTGATACGATAAACATCGGTGCCACAATTACAGGTAACGTTAAATCATCTTTTAGCTTCTTTAATACATCTGTCTTCATTCTTCCTTCCACCCTTTCTACATAGCCATTTCTTTATTCTTTCAATAACGGCATCTTATATTTTTTTAATTTGTCATATAAAACCGAACGGCTGATTCCGAGTAAAATACAAGCCTTACTCTTGTTCCCGCCGGAAATCTCAAGCGCTCTTTGAATCGCGAATTGCTCCGCCTTTTCTAAAAGAGGCAGCTCACTAACCTCCTCTTCCTCCTGCAGGAAAATATCATAGCCAGCCTTCTTCAGCACATAATCCGGCAAGTCCTCCAAACGGACCTTGCCATTTTCAGCAAAAATCATGGCCCTCTCCCATACATTTCGAAGCTCCCGAATATTTCCGGGCCAATCATAATCCATGATGGCTTGTTCAAAGAGGGGCTCCCATCCTGTTATGCTTGTTCCGTTTTGGCGGTTAAACTCCTGGATAAAGGATTCACTCAGGAGAAGGATATCCTTTTTTCTTTTTCTGAGAGGAGGGATTTCAAAGGAAATGACATTGAGCCGGTAAAACAAGTCCTCCCTAAACGTCCCCTCTGCCACCATTTTCTCAAGCGGTCGGTTTGTGGCCGTGATAATTCTGACATCCACCTTGATTCGCTCGGTTCCGCCAACCCGATAAAATTCCCTCTCCTGCAGCACGCGCAGCAGTTTAGCTTGAATGGAGAGGGACATATCCCCTATTTCATCAAGAAAAAGAGTGCCGCCATGCGCCATATCAAATTTACCAATCTTTCCTTTATGCTTCGCACCCGTAAAGGCGCCGTCCTCATAACCAAAAAACTCTGATTCAAGCAAATGCTCTGGAATGGCTGCGCAATTTACGGTAATGAAGGGGCCTTTGCTATTCATACTGGAGCTATGGAGCGCATGGGCGAATAATTCCTTTCCAGTCCCGCTCTCTCCATAGATGAGGATGGTCGTTTTGCTTTTGGCTGCCTTGATTCCGCTGCGGATAAGCTTGTCCATTTGCTTGTCATTGGATAGAATCTCATTAAAGGTGAAGCGGGATTTCTCCATCCCTTCCCTTTTAGAGGTCTCCTTTTGCCCATCCTCCGCACTCTTGAACGCCTCTCGCACCTCATGTAACTGACGGTAGACAATCTTGCCGATTGCTCCGATGATTTTCTCGCCTTGATAGACCGGGATTCTGTGGACAAGATAATTAATTCCCTTCACTTCCATGAAATCGCTTACTTCAGCAACCCCTGTATTCATCACTTGTGAAAGCTTAAGATGAGGAAGAACCATATCAATCTTCGTTTTCTCTTTCAGCCCCTGTTCCAGTTCGAACAACTCTGTTAAGGAAGGGCTAATGAAGGTGATTTCCTCTGCTTCATTAATCATAACCAACCCGTCGTAGGCATTATGGATTACTGATTTCAGAAGGGTCTCCCACTTTTTCTGGGATTCCAGCTCAGCGGATAGTTTCTCAAGCTCTGAGACGTTTTGAAACAGGGCAATATAGCCTTCTTTTTCTTCATCGATGCTATATTTCGACAGCCGTACAATATAATGCTGCTTGTATAATACTAGTGGAAAATGGGACTCACGCTTATCATCACGCTTGCTGAAAGGAGGAATAAACGCTTCCATGTCTTCACCAATAATCTCATTCATCGGCCGCCCAATCATCTCGGCACATTTCTCATTCGCAAAAATGATTTTCCCCTGTTCATTTGTCATGATCGCCCCAAGATTAGATGTATCCATGACTTTCTCGAGCTGACTTTTCAAGATTTGCGTTTCCTTCACATAATTCATGACCGCATTTGCTTTCGTAAAAAGCCCAACCGGTTTACCGCTTTTATTGATGATGATGCCAGTACCGACCCGGCTCTTTGCGATCATCGTCTCTAATAATTCAGAATCAACGTCCTCAAGAACAGTCCCGACTGCCTTTTTTATGTAGTCGCTAATCGGCGTATCCTTCGATACATCTGAAAGGATCATTTGATACATCGAGCTTCTCGTAAAAACCCCAATTAGCTTCCCTGAATGATTGGTGACGGGTACTGTGTTCCATTTCTGGCTGTACATGATGTTAATGGCTTCCTCTAATGTGTTCGTCGGTGATAGACAATGTTCCAATGGACTCATAATGTCTTTTACCGATTTAATGTTTCATCTCTCCTTTCTCGTTGTATATCTTATTAGGTTCAACAGATGCCTAGTGAACTCCTTTTTTTGTCGGCAAAAATAGAAATAGAGCAGGTTCATGTCGCGAAAAAGCGAGAATGAACCTGCTCCTGCAAGTTTAGGATTGAATGGTCTTCCGGTCACGTTCCTTCAAGACAGTCTTTAAAATCTTCCCGGTTCCGGACTTTGGAATCTCCTCGATAAAGCAGACAAAATCAGGAACCTTATATTCGGCTAGCTTGCCAGCACAATAAGCCTTCACTTCCTCCTCGGTTAAATTCGGTGTCTTCTTATTGATATACGCAACCGTCTTCTCACCGAAAATCTCATCCGGACGGCCAATCACCGAGCACTCTAGAATATCCGGATGCTCATACAGCACTTCCTCGAGCTCTCGCGGATAGATGTTGAAGCCCCCGCGGATGATCATATCCTTTTTTCGGTCAACGATGAAATGATATCCTTCTTCATCATAATAGGCGAGGTCTCCCGTATACAGCCAGCCATCCTTAATCGTATTCTCTGTTTCGTCCGGCTTCTTATAATATCCCTTCATCATATTCGGACCCCGGAATATAATTTCACCAACCTGATGCGGAGCCGTCTCCATTCCTTCTGGGTCGACAATTTTCAATTCCACTCCTGGCAGAGGCATTCCGACTGATTTGATTTTTTTCGGAAGGTCGCGCGGAGTGGTCATCAGCATCACCGTACTTTCAGTCAGTCCATACCCTTCCCCAATATCAACGCCGAGAGACTGATTCGCTTTTTGGAGAATTTCAGCAGGAAGGCTAGCGCCTCCGCAGCCGGCAATTCTGAGATGAGAGAAATCATGCTCATTAATTTTCGGGTTTCTCAAGAAGAGAGCGTACATCGTCGGTACCCCAAGGAAGACGGTAATCTTTTCATTTGCTAATTTCTCAAGCGTGTCGACTGGATGAAACCTCTCCTCTAAATAGATGGCAGCGCCATGGGATATCGGCGAAAGAAATCCTTGCAGCTTCGCATAGGCATGAAACAAAGGTAAAACACATAAGACTCGATCCTTTGATGAAAGCTGATTGGTGACAGCAGCCGCGATGGACATCCAATTCAAATTGTCATGAGTAATCATAGCCCCCTTCGGATGACCAGTTGTCCCTGATGTGTAAATGATTTGGGCAACTGAATCAGACGGAAGCGGCACAGCATGCGATATTTTGGATTTGGAGCTCAGTCCATGCCATTCCATAAACGGCAAATTTTCTTCTGTTCCATAATAGAAAATCTCACGGATATACTTAAACTCACTCTTTGCATTTTCAATTACCGGCCGGGTTAATTCCTCCATAACCAAAAGCTCAGACTCCGAATTATTGATGATATAGGAGGTTTCTTTTTCCTTAAAGGTTGGATTAATCGGGACAACTGTTCCGCCATTTGCCAATACGGCGAAATAGGTAATAATATATTCCGGCCGATTGGTCATCATCAACGCTACCTTCGTTCCATTCTTCACTCCATGCTCCTTCAAGCCAGCGGCATGGGAATAGACGCTATCAAGCAAATCCCGATAATTTATGGATGACCCGCGGAAATGGAGCGCAGGCTTGTTCGGCAGCCTAGATGCTGTGCTTTCAAGCAATTCAACAATATTCATTGATTCCCCTCCTAAGGATCAAATCAGACTCTTACTTTTACACCAAGGACTTCCTTGCAAACAGCCGTGATGACGTCCTCCGGTATACGGAAAGCTTGACCGGATGGATCGTTTTGAACAGCAGAAATTATCTCTTCCATATCGACCTCATCTATTTCATATTCAGAGAAATCATCCGGCAAGTTGACTGATTGGCGGAGGGCAATAATCTCATTGATGCATTGCTCTAGACATTCCTCCGGAGATTCAGGAATTTCTTTCATGCCAAATGAATGGGCAAACTCCTTTACCTTCGGCAAGTATAGCGGAGCCAAATGCTTCATGACCGATGGCATTAGCACTGCATTCGCCAAGCCATGCGGTATGCCATATTTGGCGCCAAGGGCATGGGCCATATTATGGATTGGCAGATTAGAAAAGGCGAGGGCAAAGCTCGTGATAGCCATTGCGCTTGCCTGGAGCATATTTGCTCTCGCTTCGCGATTCTCTCCATCAGACACCGCAGTTGGCAGATTATCTCGTATCATTTTCGCTGAATGAAGAGCAAAAGCATCGGCCATGGCATTTGACTTATTGGAGAAATATCCCTCAACCGCATGGGTCAATGCATCCATTCCGGTAAATGCCGTGATCTTCGGCGGAAGCCCAATTGTCAATTCCGGATCTAGAATCGCAATATCCGAATTGATGAAAGGATTCAAAAGATTGCATTTCACGCCAAGCCTTTCATTCAGGACAACTGAAATGCCCGAGATCTCCGCACCGGTCCCAGCAGTGGTAGCTATCGAAATATGAGGAATTCCCATATGAGTGGCATCTGGCCAGACCTCAAGCACATTGCCTGCCAGCGCTTCCTCAATCCGATTCACATTTTTGTGGATACACCATTTGATTGCCTTGGCCGTGTCAAGAACCGACCCGCCGCCTATGGCAATCAGTGAATCCCCATTGCATTCCTTAAAATAGCTCAGGCCATTATTGATGTTTGACGATTTCGCGTCTTGTGTTACATCATCAAATACACCTGCCAGCTGAATACCTGGGACCATCTCAAATAGCCGTTCAATTTTCTTTGTCAGTCCTGCTTGCGTCAGGCCCTTATCCGAATACAGTACAGGCCGCCTGCCTCCAAGCGCGTGAATCAAGTCTGGGACGAGGATATGTGTTCCTGCACCGCTTCGAATATTGGAACGATGCGTAAATTCATAGTACGAGGTCTTTTTCATCGTATCTCTCCATTCCTTTTATTATTAAAAAATCAGTCCCAGTGCCTGACGCTGCTTATTCTCGGTGGTAAGGGAGGTAATGATGCTTTTTAGTTCCGTATATTCGTTAAACACCTGCATGCCAAGCTCACGTCCGAGACCACTTTCCTTATATCCGCCAAACGGGGCATCATTACGGAAGACATGCCACTCATTGACCCACACCGTTCCTGCCTCAAGTTTTGTGGCGATCTCATTTGCGGTTGTTACGTCCCTTGACCAGATACCAGCAGACAAGCCATAGTTCGTGTCATTAGCAATATTGATTGCTTCATCAATCTCTTTATATTTCATCACGCAGAGGACAGGACCGAAAATTTCCTCTTGTGCAATCCGCATATCATTCGTGACATCCGCAAAGATCGTCGGCTCAATATAATAGCCATTATCGAGACCAGGACCTTCAGCTCGCTTGCCTCCGCATACAAGACGGGCGCCCTCATCCTTCCCTGATTCGATATAATCCAAAACCTTATTCATTTGCTTCTCGGAAATGACTGGCCCCATCCCTGTGCTTGGGTCAAGCGGATGGCCTAATTTTATTTTTTCCGTCATGGCGGCTAATTGCTCGATTACCGGCTCGTATATACTTTCATGGACAAGAACACGCGTGCTCGCCTCGCATACCTGGCCGGCATGGAAGAACACGCCCAGCAATACACCTGGTATCGTCAGCTCAAAATCAGCATCCGGCAAGACGATGGCCGCTGCCTTACCGCCCAGCTCGAGGGTGACCTTCTTAACCGTGGAAGCTGATTGTTCCATGATTTTCTTCCCAATTTCTGTAGAACCGGTGAATGCCACCTTCCTGATATCAGGATGCTTAACCAATGCTTCGCCCACCTCTGAGCCAAGACCGGTGATAACATTAAAGACCCCCTTTGGCAAACCGGCTTCAATCGCTAATTCAGCCAGTTTCAGTGTCCCAAGCGGTGTGTCAGATGCCGGCTTCACGATGATGGAATTGCCCATCGCAATCGCCGGAGCGATCTTCCACATCGCCAGCACGAGCGGGAAGTTAAATGGAGTGATTGCCGCCACGACACCAAGCGGCTCTCGAACGAGCTGGGTTCGATTCGGGCCAAACGTCTCCATGACCGGCAGATGCTCTGTCATCTCATACTTCAAGGACATATTTGCTGTCTGCTGCAAACACAGAATCAGCTGCATGATGTCTGCCCCGCCAATCTTCCGAACCGTTGCACCTGTACTAATTCCCTCTAGGTAGATAAGCTCTTGGGCATGCTCCTTGATCTTCCCGGCAAAACTCAGCATGATTTGCGTCCGTTCCTTTTGAGATTTCTTCGACCAAACACCTGATTCGAAGGTTTCCTTTGCACTTTGAACAGCCATATTCACATCCTCAGCTGTCGCTTTTGATGCTTTTGCCACCACTTCTCCGTCTGCCGGGTTTAAGACATCAAAAGTCGCACCGCCACAGCCCGGTTTCCATTCACCATTAATAAATTGGGCAAATTCCTGCACTTTCGTCTCCGTGCTCATCCTATCTCCTCCTTATTCAAAAATAACATCGGTCTCATTGATTTCATCAAGGCTCTTGTCCTTTGCACGTGAGAGTACTTCAATACGGGTCGTCAGCTGCTTTAAGGCATATTCCATCGATTTGCCATCTTCAAACCCAAGGCTTGTGACATATTTGCCATCTTCGTTGACGTATACAGTTGATTCATCCCTGGCTGTCAATGCAGCCGCAATCGGCAATAATTCCTGAAGCCTCTCCTGCACCCGATCGAACAATTCCGGTTTTTCATGAATGAGGCGCTGGATCAAATAGGTTCCAAATCCAATATGCCTCCCCTCATCCCGTTTGATATTGCGGATCCCTTCCATAAGTCCAGGCATGAGATTGATTTTGGATAACCCTTCGTAAAAGAACCAATAACCTGTTTCAGCAAGAACTCCCTCGGCGAACATATTGTACGTAACAGCCGCATCCACCATCGCTTCAGGAGACTGATCATCTAGAAGCCGGCCCATCGCATTTGGGAGAATCTCATCAAACAATTGACGATAGCCAGGCCTAAGGAGATCGCTCAAATCATCCGTCACCCCTATTTCTTCTAAAAACAGACTGAAAAATTCCGCATGCTTCGCTTCTTCAAACAAAAAAGTCGTCAGATAGGTCTCCTCTTCAAACCATCCTTTTTTCGTAACAGCCATAATCATAGGGAGAATATCCGCTGTTACCGCTTCTTCCCCACCAATAAATAAAGCAATCGTACTAAGAACTTCTTGCTGCTGCGCAGGATTTAGCTTCTGCCAATCCTCCTTATCCTGTGAGAAATCAATGTCAATCGGATCCCATACACCGTGCCGTTTCGCCTTTTGATATAATCTATAAGGAAGCGAATCCTTATTAATTGATTGTTTGACCATTGCATACTCGCGCATTTCTACCCCTCCTGGATAATTGCAATTTGGTTAAAACCGACCCTTTTATAAAAGCGCTTACATTTTAGTGTTCTACCATTCTTTATTTAATGAAAGTTCCATACCAGCTTGAGTTGGAAAGACAGAATATCATCGAGTAAGCAGGATTATAAACTCTAAGATTTATCCTCCTGTTACCCCTTCCTCTGCCTGCCTCAATGCCTTTTTCAGTATTTTCCCTGCTGCATTACGCGGCAAGGCATCCAGGAACTGAACCTGTCTCGGCTTCTTATAGGAAGACAGCTGATTTTGGCAAAAGCGGATAATATCCTCTTCATTAAGCTCTGCCCCTTCTCTTTTTACGATGACCGCCTTCACGCTTTCTCCCCATTTCTCATCTGCCGCCCCGATGACTGCACATTCTTTAATGTCAGGGTGCTTTATCAGAACTTGCTCGATTTCAGCCGGATAAATATTTTCTCCGCCGCTGATGATCATGTCCTTTTTGCGGTCAACGACATAGATGAATCCTTCATCATCCATCCGCACTAAGTCTCCGCTATGAAACCAACCTCCCCTGAATGCCTCCTCTGTTGCTTCAGGATTCTTGTAATATTCCTTCATAAGCGTAGGTCCTCGGTACACAATCTCCCCAATTTCGCCAAGCGGCACATCATTCATCTGTTCATCGACCACACGAACCTCTACATTTACGACAGGCTTGCCGACTGATGTGTTCTTGCGGATGGAATCCTCGGGATTGAGACAGGTAGCGACCGGACTCATTTCTGTTTGTCCGAACGGATCGCGCAGTTCTCCATTTGGAAAATAGCGGGCAATCTTTTCCTTCAATGCGATTGAGCAGGGTGCACTGCCTGCAGAGCATCTTTTCATTGAGGTTAAATCATAGTTTCCGATATTCTCATGATCGACGAGCATTTGCCACATCGTTGGGGCCAGAAATATGAAATTAATTCTTTCCTTCTCAATCGTTTTCAGTACTTGTTCAGAATCAAATTGCTGATGTATGACAGTGGTTCCTTGGATGGGATATAAAAGCGTAGAAATAGCCGCGATGTGAAATAATGGGGCAACAATTAATTGTTTGAAATCAGGATTCAAACCAGCTGTCATGACTTGGTTCATGCCGTTAATATACAGATTGTTATGAGTCAGTACGGCCCCCTTCGGCAATCCTGTCGTGCCTGAGGTGTACATGATGAGCGCACCGTCATCCCCGTTCAGACGGTCAATTGGGACATACTCCGTTTCTTCCCCATAAATACGTTCATAGCTCAAATATCCTAATTCAGTCTCCCCGCCAATGACTACGATTTCTTGAACAAGCGGACAGCGGTCCTTAATGAGCTCAAAAGACGGAAGAAGCTTCCGGTCGATAAACAAAATCTTGCAATCTGAATTCGCAATGATATATTGCAGCTCATCACTATTGAGCCTGAAATTGATCGGCACCCCTAAGGCACCTGTCAAAGATACTCCATAAAAGATTTCTATGAAGGGAATTCCGTTAAACAGCAGGAACCCCACTTTATCGTCATAATCCACTCCCCTTCCCTGAAGCCAGCCAGCCAAATGGATTGCCCGCTCCTCTGTCTGCCGATAGGTCAATCGCTTTTCGCCGAATATGTAGGCCTCCTTATCCGGAGCTTTATGGGCACTCCTCCGTAAGTGCTCACCAATCAGCAATGATCGAGATAAGTGCAAACTGGATGTCGTCAATAATTGCCACCTCCTTACAGGATATGCGCAGCCATGTGCTGCATCTAGAAGTATAAAATGCAATATTCATGCCAGAAGGATCATTAGTCACAATAAAGGGATGAAAATAGGATGGTATCTTGCCAGAACGAGAAAGGCTCAAATACTCTGTCAGATTAGGTAGTATAAACTGTAGCTTAGAACCTACAAGCGATAAATAGATATGTGTATAAATCGGACAGACTTGTCCTCTACAAAAATCTGAGATTGTATAAAGGCTATCCTTCCGCCTCACAAAGACTAAGAATAACCTTTCATTTTATAGCGTCCTTACTGTTCTTTGGGAGGTGAACATACAGGATTTATTAATTTTAAACAAACAATTACCCATTTAAATAGTACACATAGACTTTTCTATCCTCATCATAAACAGCCTTTTAGGGGAATTTTTCTAAAAAATACTGCCCCTTCAATTGAAATTCTATCTAACAATTGAAGGGGCAGTTCACTAATAGGGTATATTTTGCACGTCTTTATGATATAAAAGAAGACGGAAAAACCAATCGTTCTTCCGTCTTATATTAGATTCTATTCCTCACCAGGGAGTTCAAATTGATCGAGCAATGCTCGCGCTTCATCTGTCGAGTTCGTGTTCATCAGCTGATTTCTCAGTTCACTTGCCCCGCGGAAGCCTTTGACATAAATCTTGAAAAAGCGTGTCAGCGGTTTGTATGGACGACGTTCAATGCTTGAGTATTGATCATGCAGGTCCAAATGCAGTCGCAGGAGATCAAGCAGCTCTTTACTGCTATGTTCCTTTGGTTCCTTCTCAAAGGCAAATGGATTTTTAAAAATGCCGCGGCCAATCATGACTCCATCCACACCATATTTCTCAGCAAGCTCCATACCTATTTGACGGTCAAGAATATCACCGTTAATAGTCAAAAGCGTATTAGGCGCCACCTCATCACGAAGCTTCTTAATCTCAGGAATCAGCTCCCAATGCGCGTCTACCTTACTCATTTCCTCTCTTGTACGAAGGTGAATGGACAGGTTCACGATATCCTGCTTCAATATATGGGTCAGCCAATCACGCCATTCATCCACTTCTGTGAAGCCAAGTCTTGTTTTCACGCTAACGGGCAAGCCCCCTGCTTTAGCGGCTTGGATGAGCTCTGCTGCAAGCTCCGGACGGCAAATCAGACCGCTTCCCTTCCCGTTTTCCGCCACATTCGGCACAGGGCACCCCATATTAATATCGATTCCCTTAAATCCGAGCTCCGCCATTCCGATGCTCATTTGACGGAAATATTCAGGCTTATCTCCCCAAATATGAGCGACAATCGGCTGTTCATCCTCTGTGAAAGTCAGCCGGCCGCGTACACTGTCCTTTCCCTCAGGATGACAATAACTCTCCGAATTGGCAAACTCCGTGAAAAATACATCCGGTCTGGCTGCCTCACTCACGACATGACGGAACACAACGTCTGTCACATCCTCCATTGGTGCCAGTATAAAAAATGGTCTCGGCAGATCGAGCCAAAAATTCTCTTTCATCGTTCTATTCAAATCCTCTCATTATACAATCAGACCCTGTCATCTCTAAAAACGACAAAAGCCTTACCTTTTATACACTTATAGCATGCCTAATAATAACTTATCAAACAGCGTTTATTTTAACATATCAATTTTACCGATTCATAGCCAAAAGTGCAAAGAGAACTGGAAAAGAAAAGATATATATAAATAAGTGCCGACCGCTGCATCGATATTTCCAAGTAGAGGGTATTTCGGGGACAACATAATCTGAGAAGTTAAATGACGCTATGGAGCAATACATAAAGTTCTACTATAATAAGCGTTACCATAGAAAAACAGGCGGGTTGAGTCCCTATATCTAGGGCTCAACCCGCCTAATGTAGTATTTCCATCGTCTATTTAGACAAAAATAATTCAATCATACTACCTTACATTTCCTTCGGAGCACCAACTCCTAATAGTCTCAATGCTTCCGCCAATACAACCGTTACACAATAAACAAGTGTCAATCGATCATTTTTATGCTCATCATCTGCCAAAATCCTTACATCGGCATAGTATTTATTGAACGTTTGAGCTAAATCAATGGCGTACTTGGCAACAAGTGATGGGTCATATTTATCGCAGGCTTTACGAATGACTTCCGGAAACTCCTGCAATTCTTTAATAATCGACCACTCTTCAACACCGCTCAGCTGAATGTCACGTTCTTCCTTCCATCCGCCTTTTCGCAGCAATGAACACGCTCTTGCATGTGTATATTGGACATATGGACCTGTTTCTCCTTCGAAACGGAGGAGTTCTTCGAGCGAGAATTCAATATCATTACATCGATAGTTTTTCAAATCGTGGAACACAACCGCACCTACACCAACGTTTTTCGCAACCTCCTCTTTATGCGCAAGCTCAGGGTTGCGTTCATTGATTGTGTTTAGAACAGTATCAATCGATTCATTCAGCACTTCCTCTAAAAGAACAACCTTCCCTTTACGGGTAGACATCTTTTTGCCGTCCTTTTGCATCATGCCAAATGGGATATGAATGACTTCATCTGCCCAATCAAATTGCATTTTCTTTAATACAGCCTTTAATTGTTTAAAGTAATGGGATTGTTCATTCCCCACTACATATAAAGCCTTGCTGAAATGGTACGTGTTTTGTCGATAATATGCAGCTGCCAAATCACGTGTGGCATAAAGGGTAGCACCATCTGATTTTCGAATAAGAGCAGGAGGAAGATCTTGGTCATCGAGCTTAACAACCTCCGCCCCATCTGATGATGTCAATAAATTCATGCGCTCTAATTGTTCAATGATGACATCCATTTTGTCATTATAAAAAGCTTCACCGGCAAAGGAATCAAATTCAATGCCCATTAAATCATAAATCCCCGAGAATTCCTTTAACGATTCATCCCTGAACCATTGCCAAAGCGCTCTCGCCTCTTCATTGCCATCCTCTAGAAGCTTGAACCATTTTCTCGCCTCATCTTCAAGTGCCGGGTTGTTTACCGCTTCATCGTGGAATTGGACATATAGCTTCAACAGCTCTTTTATCGGCTGCGCAGCAACCGCTTCTTCTGAGCCCCACTTTTTATAAGCGGTTATAAGCTTGCCAAATTGTGTCCCCCAATCACCCAAATGGTTAATCTTTACGGTCTCAAAGCCATTTTTCTGTAAAATTAAGGAAAGAGCATTCCCAATAACCGTCGAGCGCAAATGTCCCATCGAAAAAGGCTTCGCAATATTCGGTGATGACATGTCAATGGTTGCCACCTGTCCATCTCCTGCATGCTGATCGCCATAATGCTGCTTTGAGGATAAAATTTCTTCAAGCACTTCCCGGAGGACAACATCCTTTTTCAAGAAGACGTTTAAATATCCGCCGACCACTTCAATTTTCTCAAATAATGGGGAAGATATACTTCCGCTAATATCTGCAGCAATCGCCTGCGGAGCCTTCCTTCTCGTTTTAGACAACGAAAAACAAGGAAAGGCAAGATCGCCTTGATTGCTATATTTTGGTTTTTCGATTAGTTGTTCAATCTGCTCTAAACTGAGTTCATCCTTCACATTTGGATAGAGTGCTGCTGCAAATTCTTGTACGTATTTCATTCAATTCACTCCTTTTTTTATAATACAAAAAACTCCCGTCTCTATAGGAAAGAGACGAGAGTTTATGTTCCCGCGGTACCACTCTACTTGTTCAAAATTGAACCGGCTTTCTTTGCTAACGAGGTGTTATCCCCGGATATCCCTACCTTATTGTTCAGGATACCTTCTCAAAAGTGCGCTTCATAAACTCGATCACCACCAGGCTTCCACCGTCCCTGATTCGCTGTATGCATCAAAGCTTACTACTCTCTTCTTCACTGAATTTATTTTATAAATTAATTTTACTAAACACTCAATCTTTTTTTCAATATAATTTTTTAAAAAGTTAGACCATTCACAATATGATTTTTCTATATAAAAAGTGATGAAATTGATCTTTCCATACAATTAAACACAGCTATCCCTATAAAGGAACAGCTGCAAAATTTCATTCTTTTTATCTGTTAGTCCTAAGCCCGCCTTCCTCCATGTACCGGTATACAGGAATTTCATCCCCTTTTTCAACCGGAATGAAATTGAAGGTCACATAGCTGTCAACGCCTTCCGGCTCAAGCGCCAAGGCGATGTAATTGGCATTTGGCTGATCCATCTTAAATACATAGCTTCCAGCCGGGAAGGTTTTCTTTTTCGTTGAGACCTCTGTTTTGACCTTATTTGTATAATGTCCGCTTTCAAGCTGGGTCGATACTTCATTCTCTGTCACCTTATAGCTTTCAACGGATAAGCTAGAGCTTTTCTTCAGCTTTTCCACCTTCACACCAAGAACCTTGAGCTTATCAGCAATAGAATGATAGGCAGGAGGAAGGATATAAGCGGTTGGCCTTTCCCTCTCTAATGTCGGATAGGCGTCGCTCGAGCTTTTCCAATCAATCGGGATATCGACTTTGTACGCTTTCGCAAGATCGACGACGGTCAGCTCCTGGTCAGGAACGAGTTTATTTTCGCTCATGATGACAATCTTATCATTGTCATTCGCATTCTTCCCTTTGTTTACAACCGTTTTGCGCGCCTCTTCAACGGTTCGCTTCACCTTGTCTGCATTCTTTATGGCTGACTTGATAAAGTTGGTTTGGGCTGTCACCTGGGCAAATACGCGCCGCTCAAAATCAGCCCGGCCGATATTGATGCCGCGTGTCTCAATCAGATAGGTGAATGTATTCTTCAATCCAAGCGCATTACGCCCGATCCGAGTTTCCGTGCTTCCCTCTTCCGCGACAAGCTTGCCGTTCGAGGAGGATAAAGTGTAATAATCATGGAAGCTCAGCTTCTCTTTCTTCAATGCCTTTTGCACATCCGGCAGCAAGAGCTTATCAGACGTCTTCCGCAGATCCTCTGGAATGTTCAAGTTCTTAGCAGAAGAAATTAAGACATCATAGGAGGCAATGGAGCCCTCCTCCCCATATTTTGTTAAGAGAGAAGAGTTCACCGTATATTCATGCGTGTCCAACACCACGTCAGGCTGGTATTCATTGATGGCCTTATAAACCGTACGAACCTCCGGATATTCAACCTTCATATAATCCCTGTTGGCATCCATATCGGTTGCGATAAAACGCTTGAAGTAGTAGGATCCATCCGGATTGATTCTCGGCACGATAATGATATTTGCCTTATCAAGAACATTGCCAAGTTTTCCTTCGGCAATCATTTGCGCCAGAACCAAATTGGATTCACCAGCGGCCGGCTCATTTCCATGAATCTGTCCCTGAACCCAAATAAGCGGCTTTTTCTTATCCTTCTTGATATTGTCTGGGTTCTTGCTAAAGATAATCATCGGAATCTCTTTGCCTTCAAGTGATTTGCCGATGATCTTATAGCTCATATGCTTATTTTTCTTGGATAACTTTTTCAGGAATGCGGTCATTTCTTCCTGGCTAGTGAAGGCGGTTTTCCCTTTCGCAAAGCCAGGTGTTTGGAACTTCATCTGAGGTTTAGGAAATAAATGCGAGATATCATCTGGTTGAATATAGCTTGGCCCCTTTCCATAATAGGGTATGAATTCATCTTCCTGTGCAGCACTCGCCGGCAGGACAGACGCAAGTAAGGCACTTCCGATCGCAAGGGCAATGGCAGCACTAGTAGTCTTCTTCGTCAATTTTTTCATGGTTTCCTCCTCAGTTCTTCTTACCTTACTGCCATTATTCGCCGAAATTCTTCCAAATTCCTCTTCTTTCCCAGAAAATAGGATAATGGAAAGCTATACGATTTCAGGCAACCTAGAAAACAGGTACGAAGCCTCAGTGAAAACCGTCCTACTTCAAGCAAACTTGCCTCTTCTGCACACGAATAACCATTCTGATTATAGCCTGCCCAGATTGCATTATCGTTTAAACAGAACAAGCGCTAACCCTAATGGATTAACGCTTTCTTCAAAAAAACAAATCCCGACTAGCCATCACTAATCAGGACTAAGATTTCCCTTACTTATTCAATTCGACTATTTTCTCTATCTGTTCAGCTAATTCATCAAAATGAATGAATCTCGCTTTTCTCAAGACCTCTTGTCCTTCAATGAAATATAGCAGCACTGGTACTGTCAAAATATTATAAGCAGCCGCAACCTCCGGCACTACATTTGCATCGATATGCCCTAAACGGATCAGCGGATAGTGATCGAGCAATTCCCTCAATTGCGGTAAAACAGCATGGCAGACACTGCACTCCTGCCTTGAGATATATAAAAAGCTCATATTATTTTGTTGCAGGAAATCTTCAATCTTATTTAAGGAAGTCAATTCTTCTATTTGCTTCATGTTTTCAGCTCCTCATCATACCCATGAATTTATTATAAGGATAACTATCGACGAATTTGAAGTTAAAAGCTTTTAGAGGAGATAGCTGAAGTATGTGTATCATAATCAAATCCACTAATAAGCTTCCCACCAGTATCGTTTTCTAATGGGCAGCTATATATTAATGAACATAATGGATATTATTCGCATTGTTTCTAATAATCGTTACCACAGTCTGAAGCTTTGGTGCCCGATTTTCCTGCGACAATATAAAACGGCGCAAGAAGCTATAAGATATATCCAGATACACCGAAGATACTAACTCTCGCGGAGAAAGTCAAAAGATCACTTGTGAGGGCTGGCCGATTATTATGTAGCGATCTACTCAAAATATAGTATGTGGTTCACCTTCAAATACGGAAAGAAAATAAAAGCTGCATAAACCCCAAAAAAACCAACACCCCGCTACCAAGCCAGCAGGGTGTTGGTTTTTAAAGTGCATCTTCCAATTCTTCCTCAGTGTAGCCAAACATATAATCTTCATCTTTCCCGTGCGAAGCCCATATCTCTGCAGCTTCGTAAACACTTATAGGTTCTTCAAATTCTTCCATTTCATCAAGTTCTTCAGATTCATCATTTTCATCATTAAGTAAACTAAATGGAATAAACGGGTCTTTCTCATGCATAATTTTTTCCTCCTTGTTCTGAATTTGCATCAAATAATTAATTGCTCCTAAGCTATCAGGTGTAATGGAATGGCGTATTGAGTACCTATGAATTATGCAATGCAGCACCCTTTACGAAAATATATTATATAAAAATAGTAATATCGTTCTAAATATTTTGTCAAATAATTATAAAGCCGTTTATTCCATCCTATAGTATATAAATTGTTGTAAAGTTGAAGGAAACATCCGGATTAGATACACGTTCATAAATCCAATTCAAGACATAAAAAGGCAGCGCCCCATTAATGAACTGCCTTTTGACATTTAAATACTTTAGTTACATTTAAGCCAAAATAAACTAACTCTTTCTTAAAGTAACTACCCTGGGCAAGGTAAATTATTTAATTGGCTTGATACTTTTAATATTATCCTCTAGTAATTTAATAGCATTAGAAATTTTTATTATTATATCCTCGGAAGCCTTTATTGATATTTTCTCAGGTTGTTTTTTATATGCCTCTAACATCAAATGGCATTCCTGAAGGGTTTCTATAGTTTTCTCATCTACTTCTGGGCCTAATTTGTCTATGCTCATACTCCAATATGAGGAGGTTATAGAATCTAAATGTGACGTTTTTTCGCCATTAACAAAATCCTCGTGAAACTTTGAAATTATTTTTTTATTATTATTTAATTCTGACTTGACCATTCTTAGCAATGAATAACTGGTTGAGACAGATTTGTACCCATCATATTCAATTGTAGATTTCACTTGAAAAGCGGCCACTATATAAGCAACTATTCCCCCAATAATACCTCCTGTTATATTACCTATCAATGATATAACAGCAGAAGCGGTATCATCTGCCTTTCTCGAATAATCTATTAACATAATTGTAGCGTATACTAAAAGTATAGTCGCTATAATTATGAAAACAGTTATAATTAATATTGATTTAACTGTTAGTTTAATTTCACGCCTCATCAATTATCACCATCATAAAAAACACTCAAAAAGCCCACTCAGTTCATCATTTGTTTCTAACATATTTCTGACCATTAAACCTTGTAGGCTTACTGCCTTTCCCTGGCCACCGCCAATTGGAACTTCTTCTTTTTTCATTATATTTTCTTGGGGAGCACAGTTTAAAGAAAAATATATTTCAACTTTATCCTTTAGGATATCTTGATTGTATTTTCCCCCACACTCATAACAGTCTCTTATTTTAGGAACAAACTCTTGTTCTTGTGTACTTAATACAGTATCGCAATTTGGGCATCTTGATACATATCTAACAGATAATAAACCTAGATTTTCATCTAAGGCGCATAAGGAAAATAACCTAATAGAATGATCTGTATCTATTTTGCAATCAAGACTAAATTGTAATGGGTTTAGGTGTCTTCTTGTATTGGCTCTTCTAGTACCTAACCACCAATCCAGCAAATCTATATCATGATTGTTGATTTGTTTTCTCCTCAAATTCGATAAAAGTGGATAGTACATGATCTTGAACCTCCTTACTAATCCAATACTGTTTGAGGAAGTTGATTATTACGTAATCTTTTGTAACTTCAAAACGCGTTTTTACCGCACGTGTGTCTTCTACAGAGGCATCCTCTTCTACTAATTGATTTTCTCCTTCTTCAAAAAACTGAATTTGTGTTTGCATTTCTTGCATTTCCTGCACTTCATGATCAAATAGGAACCATTTAACCCATAATTTATCGAGTCTTTTCATCCCTTCGATAGTTTCTCTAATATCAAAATATATATCAGCAACGTCTAATCCATCACCATCTCCAGATAAAACATTTGCAGAAGCACCTGATAAGTCTGTTAGTGATATCCTTTCTACTATTCCTTTTCGATTGGTATGAAAGGCCAGATAATTATCCAAATCTCTTATTATAAGGTGCCTTTCTATTAATCGCTTGTACCGTATAGTGATTTCTTTAACATCGTCCGCGTTTGTAATACCTATTTGTTCCAAAACTGAATTTTGGAATTCATTAATCATTTCATTATATGGAGTGAGTTGTTCTCGGTATGGTTGTTCCGCTATCTCGGTTAGTTCACTAAAAATTTTAAAAAATACACCTTTTATATATTCCATATTAATAATTTTTAATGGAAAAATACTTTTTAGTATTAAAAAAACACTTTCATATGTTTTTTTCGAAGTATAATAATTTGTTCTATAGTGTTGATTATGTGGACGAATTTTAAATATTAGTAATTGCTCAGAAGGATTTATTTCTACCCATACATAATCTTTAGAGATTTCTTCAGTAACCTCATCCTCCATGGATTTTATGATTTTATAAAAACACATTTCTATTTTCCGGACTTTTATTTTTGCTATATCTGTATCTTCATTTTCATTAACGATGTTTAAATATATCATCTCACCGTCTTCAGGTTCAGGTTTCAAAAAACTATTAAAGTTTTTATTGGGATAACCAGCTGCCTCAAGATTGCTTTGGACTGAAATTAAATGTCGTAATACTGCCAGATTTGCTATTTCGAATCTCGAAAGATAGATTTGTCTGTTTTTACCATTAGAGATTTCTTCAATAACAAACTCCATGAATTTATTCCTGAAATTATCGTCACCTGAATTACTTTCAATTCTTTCAACCAGTGCAGACTGATTACCAGAATGAGCTTTTCCTTGTTCCTTAAGAAAATGACTGAGTCTATAACGGAAAATATTCTCTTGGATACTCTCCGGGATAGAAATTAGGGAACCAGTTTTCATTATAGTCTCCTTTCTAATATAAATTTCCTAGAATTTAACAATAAATTACATATTAAGTAAATTATAATTCAACTTCAGCTGTTTTTATATATTTATAGGTATTTTATTGGAATTATTTTGTGTTTTTTGAAAGCAAATTGATTTAACAGTAAAAAATTGCAACTTTTGTAGCAAAAGGTTTTATTACCTATACAAAGTGAAAATCCTAACAGGTCAGAGCTGCAATCTCTGTCAAAACGCTGTCGTTGCTAGTACCGACATAGTTGAACTATAAACAACATAACCGCGGGAATTCCCTAAGTCACGCTAAAGAAGAGGAGAGATGAGTTGAGCAGATGCAGAAAATCAAAGTAGTAATCATTAGTCAAAGTCTATTTACTGCTTGTTTTATGACTGGATCGCGAGTCTTAGAGGAGCGGGAACGGCTTCTTGCATTTAACGGTTCGGACGGAGTTTCGATTGGTTGCTGCTAATTGTGCTTATCATGATACATGCGGGCGAAACTGCATGTGCTTTTCGTAAGCAAGTGATGAGTTGAAGAGATTCAGGTATAAACGAGCAGCATCATGTTGCCCAGACTTACACTGAAAAAGTGATATGTCCCCAGATAAATACCACTTCCTCTATCCAAGAACTTTCATGGTTCTTGTGATAGGGGTGGGTATTTTTCATTTGATAACCCGCAAACCAAAAAAGGTACTATATCCTTCATTCTTAGCTTCACTTCAGTTATCGCCACAACTAAAATTACCCAAATTCCACCTCTCTATTAAGAAAATTGCTTGTACAGTCGAAGGACACATATGGATTCAATACACATTCATAAATCCGATACAGGAAACATAAACAGGCAGTGCCCCAGCAATGGAGACTACTGCCATATTTCAAAACTAATTTTGCTACACTTTCCACGTGGATAGAATGCGGTAATACATAAATTACTAGAGATTTCCAGCGGTTAGCAGCATACCAAAATTACTTCTTAAACAGTTTCCAATCCCCTTCACTAACAACTTCTACCTCTCCGTCAATCACCTTGATAGCGGTTTGATCATCAATGGCATACGCCGGGCCTTGCATACCAGCAGCCCATCTCTCTGCAGCAGCCATGGTATTTCCCGGTAGCATTTCATGTTCCAGATGCGGAAAAATTGCAAAATCGACCATCCCGAGCGCTTCATCAGCACCATTGGGCGGCATCCATCCAACGAAGTCATCCCCTATATTAGGTCCCATCACCATGCTGCCGGCACTCATTCCCACATAAACTGCTTGAAGTGACGGCAAGAGTTCGGCCAGCCCAGATTGCTGTATCCAATAATGCAGATAAAGGGCATCGCCTCCTGATACGAGTAAGACGTCAGTCTCCCGTACGAGTGGCACCCAGCGGTCTTCTCCTATACTCGGCAACGCTGTAAGCTCCAGTATGCCGACGGTCTTCCAGCCCAGGTCGACCATAGGGTTATTTTCCTTGCCGCTGATGAACTCCCAAACTTTGACGCCAGGGCCAACCCAGGGATGTCCATACATCGCCGTGGGAATGCATAGGGCATTCGAGTCGGCAATCGGCTTGTTCAGCATGTCAACCAATGCATCTTGTATACTTTTATTCATTATGCCACCAGATGTAAGCAAAAGTTTCATAACTCCCCTCCTTTTTCATTTTATAGACTCACCTAAACCGTGTATATAAGTGGGCAAACGGTGCTACTACTTTTCCAGCCTAACTTTACTTATCTAAATTGTATTAAAAAGAGCTATCCAAAAAACAGTGAAAGATGACTTCCATGGATGACCCTTTTTTATATACTTTAAAAGATGTAGCTGAACTCGATATTTAATTAATAGCTAGTTAATCATCTTGCAATTCCCTTGCAATTCTTTATATATTCGCTTCCCCATTCTGTCAGCATATCAAGCGTAGGGTGTAGCTTTTTCCCCAAATCCGTTAAAGAATACTCCACTTTTGGCGGTACTTGATGATAAACCTCGCGGTGAATAACTTGAAAGCTTTCCAGCTGCTTTAGTTGTTTAGTTAGTGATGAATGCGTTAAACCATCAAATTTTCGTAACAGGTCATTAAACCGTACTGGTCCCTCCTTTAGATGAAAAATAATCATCAGAGACCATTTACCTGACAATACTTTTTGAGCTGTCGTGAACGGGCAAGTTAAATCGGCACTGTTTAATTGAATCATGGTAATTCACCTCCCCCATTGTTCTAAATTCTTTTAATCTTAATCAGTATGCAAAAAAGCCTGCGTTTGAGCTGTTGGACTTCCTCATTAGTACACCATTAGATCGTAACGATACAAAAATATCGTACTATTCAGACTTATCATAATCTAATAATATGGATTATGCATTAAGTTTATTATAAAAGGAGCAGGATATTATGCCGACGAATAAAGGGAAATTCAATGGTAAGGTTGCATTGGTTACAGGGGCAAGTCGTGGGATAGGGGCTGAAATCGCCAAAAAATTAGCTGCTGGCGGAGCGGAATTTATAGGTGTTCATTTCGCCAGCAATAAGGATGCTGCGTTAAATGTTGTGGATGATATTAAGAAATTAGGCTCAAAGGCTGTTGCTTTGGAAGCAGATTTAACAACTGGCATTTCCGGTGTAAATAAGCTTTGGGCAGCATTTGAAGAGGCAGTCCGTTCGGAAATAGGAACTGTTCATCTGGATATCTTAATCAATAATGTAGGTATTGGACCTCCCGTTTCTTTTGAAGAAACATCAATTGAAATGTATGAGGATGTCATGGACGTTAATCTTAAAGCGCCATTCTTTCTTACTCAAGCAGCCAGCCCATATATACGGAACGGTGGACGAATCATTAACACTTCCACTGGCTTTACGCGTGTTGCCGCTCCCATGCAAAGCATTTATGCGGCTTCAAAGGGGGCTCTTGAGACACTGACTTTGGCCTTAGCCCCGCATTTCGCATCAAAAAACGTTACCATTAATGCAGTAAGGCCGGGCATTACAGCTACTGATATGAACAAGGAAATGCGATCCACCCCAGAAGGTCTCGCACAAGCAGCCGCATTATCTGCCTTCAACAGAGTGGGTACAACGGAAGATGTTGCTGATATCGTTGCATTCTTAGCATCTGAGGAAGCGCGATGGATCACAGGGCATTGTATTGATGCCACTGGAGGAAGCAGGCTTTAAAAGCAAAACAGGTGTGATTCTAAGCGTATTAATAATAGTCGGAATACAAAAGAAAATATAGCACTATTCGTTATTGATGGATTTAAAGAGAAGAAGAGAAACTTTCATTCTATGGGGTTTCTCTTTACTCCCCATTAAATAATGTCTCAAAATGGACATTTACCGAAGTATCAACACGTAGAATATAATTAAGTGGTTTAATAGGGAAATCACTCACGAAATAACGGAACATGCAGTTTGAAAACCACAATGCTCGTTTCGCCATACATTGTCAAAACGTCTGTTACAAAGCTCGTACAATATTGGAATCAATGTTTAACGTTTTTAAGTCGCTCATCATTTAATTAGCAAGAAGGAGTTGTTTTTTTGGACGGAATAACACTTTGGGATGCAATTCATTTTTATTATTTGCTTTTTTCACCTCTTTTAACCACCATCTTACTATTGTTCTGGATTGCCACGACTATGAAAAGCAACGCTAAAGGAAAATCCATCGTATTTACAATCATCGTATTACAATTTGCTTACTCTATATTATTCTTTACCCTTCTAGGATTAGAGAGTAATATAGCAATTGCTTTACTATGCATCATTCCGCTTATTTCTATTATACTATTATATCCATGGACCTTTGGTCGCAAAAAAACATCAAAGGGCCGAGTATTTGTCATTCTGGTTTTCATTGTTCAAGTGATTCTTGTCATTTTAACTTTTATACTCTCGTTAATTGCCTATCGTTAAACAATAGTCAATTCATCAAACAAAGAAGCAGGCGGTTTAGAGGCACAATTTACTCCTTCTAAATCGTCTGCTTTTTATGCAAATAGCTTGTTTTTTAAAGACACACCCAAAAAATAACTACGTCAAAAAGATCGTTTACAGTATTAGTAGTGTATAGAGTGGGTGGATGTTACACTAATAGAAGGGGTTTTAAAGCACCCTATCTAGTTTTATTTATCAAATGATTCACGATTTGAGTTGCGATTGGATGGTCTCCATAGTTTTCTAACAACTTCCATGTTGTTAATGTCAGGCTTCCTTCAGCACTCTTTTGTACAATCATGCTTCCCCCTGCTTGTCCAGCCCAGCCTTGGAAGTAGCCGGATATAATCTCACTGTTATCAGGTATGCTATCATTACCAAACATATAGACTATGCGTCCGATTGTTCCGCCTAATTTATGATAATTGCTAAATGGGATAACATAGTCAGGGTATAATCCATCCATTTCCCATCCCATTTCTTTGTTTAAGGGAAGATTTTCAAAATAGTCCGTATCTACATAGTTAAACGAAGATGTACGGTTCCAGCTTTCTCCTCGATCTAACTCCCGAAAGGTGAATTGGCCTTTCTCCTCTACCTTGTCTCCATTCTCTGCTAAGAATAAAACATGGCCACCATTACGGTAATAGTCAAGCACCTCCGTATTTAACGTACACGTAACGACTATATCAGCTGTATAAAATGTATTAACAATTTTCAAGCCATTATCAGTTAAGTTCCCAACAAAGGTATCATTCATATCGTATGGGAAGACTGTAACTGGGGAAATTGTTTTCCTCGGCGATATCGTTATCTCAACTTCATTCCACGCAATTATTTCCCCTTCTCTTCGTATGCGAAGCACTAGTTTATAAAAGTCCGCCTTCTCTACAGCAGGGACGGTAAACTGTATAACTTGAGGAAGCTTAACAAATAGGCTATCCCCCTCATCTAGTTTCATATTGCCCTGTATTTCTGTATTGGGAATTTCCCATTCTAGTGTCCCATTAAGTTCTTCCTGATTATGATTTGAGATGATAATATCCCATGTTTCTTTATCTTCAGACCACATATTTCGAGTTACTCCATCAGCCATTACCACTAGAGGGCCATTGAAAATCGATGACTTCTCAAAGCCTGCTTTCATATCTCTTGTATAATCAAGCCACCCATTGGTTTCCCATTCTATGTCGGAGAATTCCGTTACGACATACCCGTTAATTTTTGGCCGCTTTCTCATCTCTTCAATTAGCGATTGGCAAGCGCGAAACATTCGATGCTGAGAATGAAGCGCCAGGTTTTCTTTATCTCCAAAAATCCGATTTAATTGGTAGCGTTCGAAATTTTCAAAGATCGTTAATGGTTTTTTAAAATCCTCACCATGTGTGTCATCTCCGAGATTCGCAAACCAAGATGGTGTCCCACCATAATAATCAACTAATTTTTTGATACTCGGCAGCCCCCATACACCAAACTCAGAGACAATGATTGGCTCTCCATTTGGCGAATAGCCATCTACATAGTTTTTTTCAGGGGTATTAATTATGTAATCATCCAGCTCTTGCTTCCATTCACCAAATTGCTCTGGTAAAGAAAAATAACTATGATAGTCATTTATATCTGTCTTAACATGCGTCCAGCCAGAGTTATCACAAATCAATCGTGTGGAGTCAAGCTCTCTAATATTTTCATACATCTCAATGATATACTTTTGTTTTTCAACATCATTGGCTAAATCCCATTCCAATCCCCATTCTTCATTATATAAAGACCAGATAATGATGGATGGATGATTATAATCTCGATTAATCATGCCTACTAATTCATTATAAAAACGGCGATTACTTTGATTGGACCACTTCACAACATTCGGAGGTTCAGCCCATATGAGCATCCCCATTCGATCAGCCCAATACAGATAACGAGGGATTTCAACTTTTATATGTTTACGCAGCATATTAAAGCCCATACTTTTGGCTAATTTAATCTCATTCTGAATCCATTCATCGTTCGGAGCTGTATATATGGTATCCGGGTAAAAGGCTTGATCCAATGCACCACGAATATATAGCGGTTTTCCGTTCAATAAAATTTGATCATGACTGTATTCAACTTTTCTCATTCCAAAATACGTTTCATACGAATCAACTACGACATCATCTTTTTTTAGGTTCACTTTAATATCGTATAAATATGGATTTTCAGGTGTCCATAATTGAACATCCTTTATTGGCAGATCAAATTGATTGGTTTTATCTGTATTTAATGAACCAAAATAATTAGCAAACACCCTATTATTATTTTGATGTTCCGACACAATAATTTCAGCTTCTAAATCATTTAGATCGCCTGCAACAGATATTGTAACATCTGCTCTTCCATCGTCCACATCAGGGATCACATGTACATAATCTATGAAGCTGTCCGAACGGAATTCCAGATATACTTCCTGCCAGATACCACTGACTCTCGTGTACCAAGACCCCTGCTTACCGATAGGAATTTCCGCGTTATCACTTGGATCATACACTCGTACCGATAATATATTTTCATCGTGATTTAACTTCTCAGTAACTTCTAATTCAAAAGGAGTAAATCCGCCTTCATGTTCTCCAATATATTCACCATTCAGCCAAACCCTTGCATGAAAATCAACCGCACCGAAATACAGGAAGGCTCTATTATTCGAAGGGATCTCTTCCAAAGGAAATTGTTTTTCATACCATGCTGCCCCACAATATTCAACATAGTCTTCTTCTCTCTGCCAAATATGCGGGACTTCTATCTGTATGGAATCTTCTAACCTACTTTCATACCAGGCATTCTTTTCACCGACATCTTTTTTATCAATCTGAAAATCCCACATTCCATTTAAATCCTGTCTCTGTCTCATTATCTATCCTCCTACTACTTAATACCGGTCATGGAGATACCCTTAATAATATGTTTTTGGAACAAAAGGAATACAATTAGCGCTGGAATACTCGCTATTACATTAGAGGCCATCGGCACTGCCAAGTCGGTCGCAAAATTGCTCTGAAAGGTTGGGATTCCAACTGGCAAGGTCATCATACTTGTTTCCTGAGCGACTAATAAAGGCCATAAGAGATTATTCCATGACTGAATGAAGATAAAAATACTAACTGCTGCCATGGAACTTCTAGATAGCGGAAATACGATTTTCCACCAGATTTGAAAATGTCCAGCACCATCAATTCTGGCAGCCTCTAATAATTCTGATGGAAGCTGGTCGATAAATTGCTTTAAAATCAGGAATGCTAGTGGAAGCATCATTCCCGGCCAAATCAAGGCATGGTACGTATTTGTCCAATTGAGTTCAACAATCATTTCAAATAATGGAACTACGATTGATTCCATCGGTACCATCAATCCCGCTAATATCAAAGCGAAAATAATCGTTTTCCCCTTGAAATCTATTCGAGATACAGCATATGCTGCCCAGGAACTAAACAATACAGTAACAACCGTTTGCACAACACCAACTACTACACTATTAAATGTCCAGCGCCACATCATCGCTGTACCATCTGGTTCTAACACTTCTTTAAAGCTATCTAAAGTATACGGAGGACGCATCAATTCAGTTATAACCGTAACCGTTGACCCAGGTGCCTTGAAAGCAGAAATGATCATCCAAAGCAAGGGAATAATCATGACAAATGCCATACAAAACGCGGCAATGTAAATCAAATATGTACGCATAGAATTTTTATTATTACTCATTATCATCCCACCTCCAATTGGCCTTTCAATGTTTCTCTTTCTTCATAAGTACCTTATATTGAATCAAGGAAATGAATGACACGGCTAAAAATAGTACGAATGAAACGGCAGAGGCATATCCCATATCCCATTGCCTAAAAGCTATTTGATAAATATAGTGAACGAGTGGAGTGGTGGATGTACCTGGACCACCGTTTGTAATAAGGAATGTTTGTCCGAAAAGTTTAAATGAAGCAATCGTTTGAAGCAGAACAACTATAGCTGTTACTCCTCTTAAAGATGGAAATGTAATATAGCGGAATTTCTCCCAGCTGCTTGCCCCGTCAATATCAGCAGCTTCATATAATTCATCCGGAATTTCTTGTAGTCCTGCTAAGAATAAAATCATATTAAACCCAACTGTCCACCAAAGCGTTGCGAGCAAGATGGAAAGCCACCCCATCCCCCAACTGCCAAACCAGGAAACACTCATGTTTATCCCAATTAACTCTAGCGTTTCTGCTAAAAGCCCTGTATTCGATTGCAAAATAAACACCCAAATACTTCCGACAACAGAAATAGATAACATATAGGGCATAAAGAAAGCACTTCTTAAAAACGTCGTACCTTTTAATTTCATGTTCACGAGGAGCGCCATAAGCAAACCAATAATGACAATCGAAGGTGTGGAGATTAATACAAAGTACAGTGTGTTACCGAATGAAGACCAAAACTTATCATCTGACAGCATATATTTGTAATTGCCTAGACCGGCAAAGGTTTCATTAACCCCAAAGGCCCCAGTGGTCAAGCTCGTTAAAAATCCTTTAATAATTGGATAAATCCAAAACCATAAATATAAAACCATAAAAGGAGCCAGGAATAGCAATGCTGCTAGATAGCTATTCACCTTATTTCTTAAAGGTTTTCTTCTTTTTTTCGCTGGTTTACTCGTATGATCAATAGTAGAATCTCTCATTTTAGTAATCACTCCTTCGTAGAAAAAACTATTAGAATTCAATAGCCCTTATAGATAAACCATAATGCGGAATGCAAACATTCCACATTATGGTTTGTGATTTTTTACTTGCCAACAAGTTCTTCTACTTTTTGTTGAGCTTCCTTCAACCCTTTGTCCACGGAAATTTGTCCATAATTAACTTTCACAAGTGATTCTAAAATAGCATCATTGACAGCCGTTAGCTGATCATTTTCCGGCATATAGTTGACATCATCCATTACGTTCGCATAATCAGCACGATACGGCATTTCCTTATATTCTGCTGAATCGATAACGGAAGGCTTAACTGGTACATGTCCTGCCTTTGCCCACATTTGTCCGTTTTCAGCTAACCAATCAGCAAACTTAACAGCTGCTACTTGTTTTTCTTTATCATCTTGTTTAGGTACGACAATAGTATGAGAATCACCCCAAGCACCTGGCTGGTCAAAGAGTTGCGGGAATGGAACAGCTGCAAAATCTAATGATTCTTCAGTTTCAAAATTACCTGTTGCCCATACTCCCGAGAATGTTACAGCCGCATCCTGTGTTTTAAAAATATCGTAGCTATTATCACCAATATCAGCCTGAATTAGACCTTCATCCAACCAAGTTTTCAATAGATTCATAGCCTCTTTACCTTCAGGGGTGTCAATTGTTACTTTCCCATCTTCTATATATGTAGACCCTTGTTGACTGATGAGTGCATGCCAAATCCAGAAAGTAAATACATTATTACTACCGATGACCATTGGAGATACACCTTCAGGGAGTTCGTCTTTTAACGTTCTTAACATCTCGGTAAAGCCCTCAGCCCCCTGCTCCATTTTGATCGTTCCATCTTCATTTAAAAGCCCAGCATCTTTTAATAAAGTTTTATTGTAAAACATAATGACAGCATGAGTATCAAGTGGTACGGCAACATGATTACCATCTCGAGTTACGGCATCTAATTGATTATCACCGAAGGTTGACCAATCCAAATCAGCCTCTTTAGCTAAATCATCTAAAGATTCAAGCTTTCCGGTTGGAAGAAGTTCACCTAATCTGGATACATGCGCAACAGCTACGTCTGGTGCAGTATTGGAAACGAGAGAGGTTTTGAATTTTGTATAATAATCCTCCCAATTGTTATTCATAAACTCAACTTCAATCTCATCTTGAGAGCTATTAAACTCTTTAACCATATCTTGCATAAATTCACCGTCTGAACCGCTAAAAGGCACCCAATAGCTAAGTTTAGTTACACCGTCATTCGAGCCTGAAGCACTGTCAGATTCTCCAGAAGAACAACCAGCTAATAGTAAAATAAAACCTAACACAAGAAATGAAAGCCTTTTCAAAGAACCAACCATTTATACCCACCTCCGATAATATTTTACATAATTAATCGTACAATAATTCCTTTTTTATTTCAATAATTATTAAAATAATATATATAAATTTGTAACAATGATAATGAAAGGGTATATCCATGCAAACAAAAAAAGGATTATGGCTCTTAAAAAGAGATAATCCCTAAAACAATAACATTATAAATAACGCAAATTCATAACAATACCTTGACTATAGTTGCCGAAATTCGTGCCGAATAAATTAATTCCACCTATATTGGTCGCTTCTTCTTTTATTCCTATTTTTAAAGAAATATATGGATTTTTAGTGATTTGAAGATCCTTGATTCTTACATCGGAAATTTTATTTCCATCTAAAAAAGTCCCTGTTTCGGTAACTTTCCAATTCTTTAATAATCCGTATTGAGTAAAGTGAAGGCTCCACCATTTTGGTGTATTAAAGCCTCTTTCCCCTCCAAAATCACCAGGTGATGTCCACGTTCCAACCTCTATTCCATTGATCCACATCGTGATATCTGAGGGCCAATCATTTTTGTGATATGGAGCCTCTGAACATATTTCCAGAGTGAATTCCAGCTCCGAAACGCTAGAACCATATGGCGTCCGATTTGGATAGCGGTACTCTACATACCCCGCTTTAAAATAAAGAAGCTCAGCCTCTCTCCGATTCGTTTCATAAAAAGACCGCGGGTCATCTTGCATCCCGATATAATCATTATCACCAACCAAACCACAGCTAGGTTCTGCTTTACAATCGACATATTCTCCAATCGGCATATCAATGGATATTAAGTTTTTCTCCAACTCAACCTCACTTGGTGATAAATCAATGATAATTCTATCGAAATTTTTGGAATTCACCTTTTGCGTCCCTCTGCCAGGGACCAGCTCACTAATAATCAAATCCATATCCTCTAATTTCTTGACATTAACAGCAGTAGTTGAAAACGGAATACCGAGCTTTTCTGATAGCTCATTAACATTATGAGGACCTGTGCTTAAAATTTTCAATATATTCATTCTGTGTTCGTGTGATAAGGCCTTACATACCTCAAGAGCATTATCCACAGTTAAATGTAAATCCTTCATACTGACCTCCAGATGCCGCTTTATTACAAGTTTACTTGTAATATAAATATATCAAACATATATACATTAGGAAAGAACGGAGAGGTATTAGTATTCCACTCCTTTTCACATTTATTATCTGCCAAGCTCTATCAACCGTTTATCTTTTCACATAACACTGTTTTACGAGAAAGGATCTGCCTCTAGGTGCAAGAGGAAGTACTCCCGCTACTAGATATCCTGCTCAGGTAGTAATCAGAGTGCCAAAATAAAAATCCCCTAAACAATTCGTTTGAGGGAACATAAAAACACTCTACTTTTCAATATTCTCTATGTAGGAAGTTTCAGCTTTGTACTTTCAGGCAACCGACCTTATTCCTACCTAGACCAACCCCTTGTTAGTCTATAAATGAAATCCACAGAAGATGAGAGGCCATATTGGTTGTATAACTCAAATCAGAAATAATATCGCTTCTCTAGCCTAATGTTCCTTTAGCTAAAGAACGATAAAAGGGTTACCCCATTAATCAGTGAACACTGACATTTAAGGGTAACCCTTCTTTAGATATTCCATATAGAAAATAAAATAGATAGCAGGCTAACCATTCTTTCTATAGTTCGCCTGTTGACAGCCTTTATACACGCATTAAAGCTCCATTAGGTTCTGGTAACTCTTGCGCTGCTATCTGATTCATTTTACAAAAATGATTAAAAAATTGAGAAGCCAGCTCTTTTTCCTCTGGGTCCGTTTTCAAGGAAATAATATCAAGCAAAATTTGAGCCAGCCATAAATTTTCAAAATAACGATATTTCCCTGTTTTCCATGAGACTTTTTCGGGAGAGTTACCATTTACATAATAATTCCAAAAGAGCAATTCGTTTGATTCCTGTTCTGAGAGTTGAATTCGATATTTGGAATGGGCTGGGATTTCTCCATCCTCACATAGCTTGCCGATAAAATCCTCATGCACCATATAGACACCGATAATTTGTCTGTCTTCTTCAGACATGCTTGCATCTCTTCTTGTTAACAGGACCGCACTATTTTGGTGCAAGCGGATTGGCTTGTTTGGATTCCCCTTGTTATTCCCGCTTTTTATTTCTCCGGAAAAGACCTTCCACTCTGACAAGGCATCACTCTGTTCTTCCGTGTCACACCAGAAAACCATTTGGGACTCAGGATGAAGCTTGTGATTCTTCATCAGTTTCTCATGCTCCCAGCGAAGAACCAGCTTCTTTCGATGAAGCTCTTTGTCTTCTTCCTTCTTTAATTCTTCCTCTTTTTGTTTCATTTCTTTCTCTTGTATAATTTCATCGATTAATTTAGCATCAGTTGTATCATGCAGCTTCAAGTGTTTTCCAAATACATCAGGGAAAACAAAACGTTTATTTTCCGACTCGAAATGGATTTCAACACTAGTATCATTTTGATTAACGATACTACCTTCGCCAAACTGCTTGTGTGTAACTTTCTTATTGATTAGATTCATTCTTTTTCCTCCTTGTAGAATAAAAATTTCACTTCATCACCGATATGGCAGATAGAATATTTTTATTCTTACTCACTTTCAAGCTCACACATCTGTTTGGATTCCTTTAAGTTTAACTTAACCAATCTGCAAAAAAGTCCAGCAGATACGCTCAAAAAACAATTGTAAGATTATTATAACATTTCTCCAGCGTATTAACAAATTTTTATTGACAACATATTTTTACCTGATGTAAAATATAAAGTTTATTAAAAATAAATAACAATCATACTGACATCCTAATAATGTTTTTCCCGTACTTACCCTTTCTGAACAGGCTGCTCCTTATGAGGCCTCAAGGTTTCCGCTTTTCCCAAAACACACTTAACATTTCAGCTTACTTCTATGGTTCATCATAGAGATTCACCTACATCATAAGGGACTTCCATTACAGCAGGATTCTCTCGTCATGAATCCAAATTGACCAGTGCTGTCAGTGAAGCTTTAAGCCTGCTCATAAGAAAAGGGACTTCTGCTTTTGCGATTGAACGAATTTATCTAATTGTACATGCAGTTATTATAATCTTGCAGAGGAGCCGACTTTCAAAAGATGGTACTATTTTTCTCGATCCCCCCATTTAGCCACCCTAAAGGGTGAGAGAGTTCCAGTGACATAATGTCCAGCATTCTACTAATTGATGTGTAGATTTCTGCATATTTCATTTATAAAGGAGAAAAGTTCCTATCAATATATCTAATAAAAGTTATTGGACTTTCTTCCACCTGCCTATTTTTCTTAACCTTTTCTCGTTTGGCTACTTTACAATAGTTTTGGTTAGTCTTTTCAATCCATATCATATTTATTGTAGATAGCTAACCAACTGCTGTTAACATAATAATATTATGTAATACAACTCCAACCTTCCTTCCGATTAGATTTATCGTTATTGGTTATGAAAGCAGAACATACACCATCCCAAATCGCTAATATAGCACCAGCTAATGCGAAGGAATGGACAAATGCCAATGCCAGTAATGGATCCCAGCCTTGACTTGAAAAGTTATTGATAGCAATTGGGACAAGTATAAAACGACTCATGCTCCGGATTAAAACAGAGGATTGATGAGAATATCTGCCACTGCCACATGAAGCAAAAATTGGCTGGTTTAAGTCAGGTTAATACCAGCTCAAACCAGCCAATCAGCTGCTTACTTAATTAATTCATTCGTAATATCGGTTTAATGGATTTCCCGCTTAAAGAGTCTTCAAACGCCTCATTGATTTGTTCAAAGTCATAAAACTCTACTAGTTTATCAAATGGGAACATCCCTTTTTTATAGTAATCCACCAGTTCAGGAATAAACAACTGAGGGACTGCATCTCCTTCAATAACTCCTACAAGTGTTTTCCCTTCGGCCATAATATATTCATGCACATTGAATGTCATATCCCCTGTCACGCCTACGATAGCCAATTGACCAAGAGGGCGCAAGCCAAGCAGACCTTGTTTTACAACCTCAGGTACACCTGTCGTATCAATGGCATAATGAGATCCGCCATTTGTTGCTTCTTTAATCTCTTTCACAACATCTACTTCATTGCCATTTAGCGTTAATGTAGCCCCTAATTCTTTCGCCAGCTCTAGACGATTAGTATGAATATCTACAGCAATGATATGCTTACAGCCCACAATCTTGGCAGCCATTACCGCACTTAGACCGACTGAACCGGCACCAAAGATGACAATCGATTCTCCAAACTTAGGTTTAAATTGATTTAATACGGTACCTGCTCCTGTTTGAATGCCACAGCCAAGCGGCCCTAATAATTCTAGATTGACTTCTTTATCAACTTTGACGACATTGCGTTCATTGGCAATCGCGTATGTACCAAATGAGGACTGCCCAAAGAAGCTGGATACCCCGTGATCATGCTGATGCAAACGGTGTGAATGGTCTTCCATCTTCCCGCCGAAATTTAGTTCATTGAAATCGATACAGGTTCCCGGATGCCCTGTCAGACAGTTTTCGCAATGTCCGCAATAGGAGAAGGACAAGACAACATGGTCGCCCGGCTCAACTGTACGAACGCTGCTTCCCACTTTTTCAACGATACCTGAACCTTCGTGCCCAAACACGGCCGGAAAAGGAGAAAGCCCCAAATCCCGTGCCACTGCATCTGTGTGACAAACACCTGATGCAACGATTTTAATCAAGACTTCATTCGGCTTTGGATCAGATAACTCAAGCTCCTCTATTTTGAAATCCTCACCAAGACCATGGGTTACTGCTGCTTTAATTTTCAAAACATTCCCTCCTATTTTTCTTGAAAGTTTGTTTTCATGCAAAAAGCTTTGTTTGCCCTATATAAATTATATCAATATAAAATAAATTCTGATACTTTTATTTTATCTAGCTCATAGTTTGTTATAGAACGTTCAAAAATAACCTTGATTTTTACGTATCCATTACAAGGTCCACAGCATCTGATTATTCCAACTGAAATGCCACAAACAATCAATCATGACTAAGCCACTCAATCAAATCCTGCTTGATAGATTAGGTTTTCACCATGTATCACCCTTAAGTTCACGTGATTTATGGAATTCTAGTTGATTGTTATTTAGCAAAAATATTATACAATCTATCTGTAAACATCCGCTCAAAATAAAAAAACACCCGCCTGCATCTTAATAGGATGCAGGCAGGCGACTCTTATTTTGTCAATAAATAATCGACTAATTTGGCTTTTGGTTTACCGAATATCTCTTCTTCCAGTCTGCGCCCAGTTGGTGTGGCAGCAAGTCCGCCTTCTGCCGTTTCACGGAGAGCAGATGGCATAGATTTGCCGATTTCATACATCGCACTAATGACCTCATCACAAGGAATGCGGCTTGTCACACCAGCCAATGCCATGTCAGCAGCCGTGATGGCGTTGGAGGCTCCCATCGCATTCCGTTTCACACATGGAACTTCGACTAGCCCTGCGACTGGGTCGCACACCAATCCGAGCATATTTTTCATGGTTATCGCAAAGGCTTCTGCAGATTGCTGTGGTGTTCCGCCGGCCATCTCAACGATAGCAGCAGCGGCCATAGCACTGGCAGAGCCTACCTCTGCCTGGCAACCCCCAGCCGCACCTGAGATGGAGGCATTATTAGCGACCACAAATCCGAATGCCGCCGTTGTAAAGAGAAATTCAATCATTTCCATTCGAGTCGGGTTAAGTTGTTCTTTTACAGCAAATAAGGTTCCTGGAACAACACCAGCCGAACCCGCTGTAGGTGTCGCGCAAATGACACCCATTGCGGCATTTACTTCATTCGTTGCCACCGCTTTGCTGACGGCATCTAACAAAAGATTTCCGGACAGTGATTTTCCGGATTGAAGATAATTTTGGATTAATACCGCGTCTCCGCCGGTTAATCCGGAATGAGACTTAACCCCCTTCAGGCCTCTTTCTATTGCCTGTTCCATAACGGAAAGATTTTGATCCATTTGAGCGATGATATCTTCCCTTGACCGCTCAGATACTTCCATTTCCTGCTGAATCATAATCTCGGCAATTTTTACTTTATTGGATTGTGCCAGCTCAACAAGCTCGGCCACATTTCGAAACATATATTCTATTCCTCCTAATGAATCTAATTAATTGTCCATGCGGATGACATGGTTTATGTCCGGTAATGCATTCAGTTCTCCCATGACTTCCTCATCGAGTTTTTGATCCATTTCAATTACCATTATTGCGATGTCCCCTCGCTCTTTACGTGACATCTCCATATGACTGATATTAATCTCATGTTTGGCGAGTATGCTCGTAACGAAGGAAATCATCCCAAATTGATCCCTGTGAATAACCAATATCGCTGGCTGTCCTCCAGAAAGTCTTAACTTAAACGAATTGATTTCCGTAATCTCGATGGTTCCGCCACCAATCGATATGCCGACTAGCTCTAATCTTTTATCACCATCATCAAAAAGATTGATTCTCACCGTATTGGGATGGTCAACCACTGCCTCTTCAACCAGAAATTGAATCTCCATCTCGGCGTCCTCCGCCCATTTATAGGCATCTGGTATTCTTTCATCAAAGGTATCAAAGTCGAGCAGACCAGCAATCAGGGCTAAGTCTGTTCCGTGCCCCTTATAAGTCTTGGCAAAAGAACCATATAATGAGATGACTGCTCTCTTGGGTTTTTTACCAAAAATAGTCCTGGCTGCCCGTCCAATTTTCGCAGCACCAGCAGTATGTGAACTCGATGGTCCAATCATGACCGGGCCAATTATATCAAATGCTGAGCGATACTTCATTGTATTTTACTCCTCCACTGCTTTTTTAGATAGCTAGTTTTTCTTCTGCCTCTTCAAGCTTCTCTTTGCTTTCTTCTCGACTTATTTGATCGGCAGTTTTAATCTTAACGTTTTTAAACAATAAAGAGCCAATATAACCGCTCACCAAACCTGCAGCCGCACATCCAAGGGCGACCAATGTGACTTTAAACGGATCATTGAATCCATACATAACGGCCAGTCCGGCTATTGGAGTGGCGGTACCGGTCGCGTTATTTATTAATCCGGATAAAGCCACAATGACACCAGCACTCGCACCTCCGATAAAATTCGTGATATAGATCGGAATTGGGTTAGCTGAGATGATATGGGCCTGTGTCAATGGCTCGATGGCCACGGCAATCGTCGTCTTGCGGTCACCAAACTTCATTCGTTTAAATAAAATAAAATTCATGAAGGATGAGCCGAAAACGGACAAAGCCCCAATTGCCATCGGCACACCAGTCAGTCCAAGCATAGCTGTTAATGCCATTGAGCTAAGCGGTGCTGTTGCGACTGTAGTAATGACGCCTCCAAGAATAATTCCCATTAGGATTGGGCTGCTATTGGCTGTTTCCGTGATGATTCCGCCAATATTCAGTAAGGTAGCATCCACTACCGGCTGCATCCATACAGCTACCAATCGAACAAGTGGTGCTGCCACAATAATCGTAACAATTAAATCCAATCCGCCCGGTATTCTTTTCTCAATCCATTTCACCAAAAAGGCAATCAAATAACCAGCAATGAAACCAGGCAGTAGACCAAGACCCGCTACAGATACACCCATCATTAGAGCATAAACAGGTGAAACCCCAATCGCAAGGGAAACGAGTGCGGCCGCTGCCACCCCTCCCATACTTCCCGCTGCGTCTCCTACCTCTCCAAGAAACTCTATTTTCAGCAGATCTCCGCCAACAAACAGCTGGAAGGCTTCGACCAGGAAAGCGGCTACTGCGGCATTGGCCAGTGCTCCCATCGCCTTCATCCCTTTAGGCGCCTTATAGCTAAATAAAGAAAATAACCCCAAAACAATCAGTAACAATAACGTCCCTTTGATAATTTCCATGATGCTTTCTCCCTCTTAAGTAAATTTTGTATGTAGGAATTGCTTCAGTTTGAATCTAGCATTCTAGTTGGTATTCCGCTTGTATTCGTATTTTTTGCAGATAATTATAGATGGTAAACTTCGATACACCTAAAACAGATGCTAAATATTCGGTTGAACCTTTGATTAAGAATGCGCCCTTATCCTGTAATTGTCGTACGCATTCAATCTTTTCTTCTAAGCTCAGCATTGAAGGCGCTTTCTTAAAGCCAGATAAAACCTGACCGACCATGTCTTCAATCACTTCTTGTACGGTAGAATAGAACGTTTCTGATTTCTCTTCTGTCCCATTAAACATAAGGAATTCCTGCATTTCTGTCTCGTATTGCATCATCATGGATATATCATAGTTAATGCAAAGAGCCCCAACCACCTGATTCCCTGCATCCCTTAAGAAAATTGTTGAAGATTTCATCGTGATTCCGTTCGGCAATCTCGTTTTATAATTTGGAATATCCTCTATTTCAGCTACAGGTTTTGTTAATTCATTTAAGACTAAATCTGTACTCGGGCTGCCCATTTCCCTGCCCGTAACATTTCCAGCCAAATAAACCAGAGATTTTTTCAAGTCAGAAAAATCATGCACGGCCACTTCACATCGAGGACCAAACATGTTAACGAGCATATCTGCTGTACGCATTGCCATATTAAAAATTGGTGCATCTACATCTTCCCTCATCATCTCACCCCTCCATGTAAACGATTTCAATATAAGCAAAAATAAAAACCCATCAAATTATGGGATTTTTTGGCAGCACAAATATCATAGCATACATTTGATAGATTTCAAATATTTTTGTAATCGTTACAAAAATATTGTAATTTCTATTAAATAATTTTATTGTTTGAAGGAAGATGACCAGCCTAAACAGCTTAAATATACAATGATAAACTGATATCCCTTTGCATCATTGCTACAGATACATTTATTCAGTCATTTCTTTCACACGCAGACAGCAAAATAAGCTAGTCATCAACTAGCTTATTTATAGGTTTTTATCAAAAATAGTTGGACAGAGGTTAAAACTAAGCCCCGAATCGCTTTATCTAAAGTATCAGCAATTCGTGCTGTTGCTGATAGTTTCAACACATCTTATAAATCTCTACTTCCGAAAAATCCACTTCCAAAACTTTCTCCACTTATCCATAAATGGCGCAGACCTGACTTTATATGGTCTCATCATCTCATTATCCTCATGCTCTAATATATGGCAATGCCAAACGTAGCCTGGACCATTGCTTGGGTTAAAAGGAAATGGTGTGCCGTCTTGAGAGGTAAAGCGAACTAAAATTCTCGTGACTTGACCAGGATTCATTCTAATCGTATCCTTCCACCCGGCTTCATTTGGAGCTGGCGGAATAGGCGGGTCCTGTAAATATGGCCTAATATCCAATGTCTTAGGTTCCATCATATAAGGAGGCGGACCCCCATTTAATGTCTCCCAATCTACTAAATATTGATCCGCATCTACATTCTGGCGATTCTTGAGCAGGAATTGGATTAAATGTAAATGAATGGGGTGGGTGTCTCCGGTAAGATTGATAATTTGCCATTCTTCGGTTGTTCCTGCTTTTGGAAGTTCCGTAATAGCACTGTTATAAGGCTGGCCATTCAGCAAAAGCTGCACAGGACCATCAGGGCCACTCAGTTCGACAAGAGTTAAGGTTCTCGTTTTTTTAGGTCTTAAAACAGGAATCTTGTTTAATTTTCGTGGGATTGGCCTTTTGACAGAAGGAGTATCAGGGACGACAGTAAACATCATGATTTGCCCTGTCGTTTCAGGATCTGGCGCATCGCCAGCAGGAAATGGCGCATTGGCGTCATTTCTCAAGATAAGCTTAGTGCCAGGTGCAAGTTTGGAAAAATCGATAATGACATCAGCACGTTCTGCAGGGGCAATTAAAAGGGATGTTAACTCAGCAGTCTCTGGTAAATAGCCTCCGTCACTTCCAATCTGCGTGAATGGCTGATTATTCGATAGTGATAAATGATAAAAGCGGGCGTTTGATCCATTGAGCATTCTGAACCGATATTTTCTAGGCTTCACATTCAGGTTAGGCCACACCTTTCCATTTACGACAATCGTATCGCCAAAAAATTCCGGCACCCAATAAGGATGAATATCAGGATTCACACCCACCTGATCATAGAAAAATGAACCGTCTGTGTTAAAGCTCCGATCTTGAATAAGCAGCGGAATCTCAAATTCCCCGCTCGGGAGATGTTTAGCAAGTTTATCCTCCGGGTCCCTTAGCAAATAAAAACCAGCCAATCCTGCCAACACGTTCAGTCTCGTTATGCCTAGCGCATGATCGTGATACCAAAGAGTCGTTGGCTCCTGTTTATTTGGGTACGTATAATGCCGCGTGTCAAATTTCGGACCTGTTATTCCATTTGCCGTAAACCAAGCTTCGGGATGACCGTCAAAGGCTGAAGGGTTCTCCCCTCCATGCAAGTGCGTCACAATGGGAACCGGAAACTGCGCCTCGGGATATCCAGGCGGAAAGGGAATAAAGGGTGGTGATGGCGGCGGGAAACGATTAGGGTTTGCCCAATCGATTGTTGGGTCTACAGGAAATAGATGTGGCCCTTTTAGATTATTAATCCATTCTACATTGATTGGGATTCCCCTGACCGCTTCAAAGGTCGGACCCGGGTAATGCTGGAAGAACACCTTCTTTCCTGTTCGCTTATCCTTGATATCTCCCCCATACCCCCACACGGTTGTTTGCGGATAATTATCAGGAAGGACCTGTTGCTTGAATTCACTAGCCTTCACTTTATATTTATGGGCTTGTACCTTCCCTTTTTTCCGGTCTTTCACGATTTCTGGTACAAAAGCCGGCGGGATTGCCAATTGATTCACATATTTCGGAATTGAAGCCGAATTAATTCTATCCATCATCTTCCTCCTTTCGTTATTCCATTAAATGCGAAGGGTTGTCCATTTGCTACACGGCAACTGTTTGTTTTATTGAAAATGGGGATTTGTATGATGCGAAATTAAAGCTGGAGGGTAAATAAAGTCCGGACCAGTTTGAAATAATCACCTTCGATGAATCGGTTTGACTTCCTGGACCAATAATTTGCTAACATAAAAAAAAGATGACGCAGCTATACCACCGTCATCTTCTATTAACTAGTTATAAGCCATTCATTCAATCTTTAACAAGCTGTATCTGAATTAATTATTTGTTTTTTCGCCAAGATTCTCGCATATCTATCGTAATTCACTAGAAAGAGAGTCGACAAGTTAGGAAAACACTAGTTTACTTATTTTCCCAGTAGTTCAAAACCACTAATAAACGAATTTTTCAGAAATCAACATAGAGAAAATAACCTAAGTCCCACAGGGCTTACGGCTCCTGCCTGGTATTTTAAAGCGAGACAGTGGAAGAGCTATTCGTTAATAAGGCGGGGAAAAACATAATTTTTAAGAAAAATAGCATCCTTCAAGCAGGTATAGCTACTAGACAAAAAGGAAAAAAGGTCACCAAACCGTCCTTATAAAGGACAATCAGGCAACCTTTTTTACTTCTACTCTATTCAGGCTCGAGTACCTCTTCCACGAATGATATTGATGACAAACACAATCGCAGCCACCGCCAACAAGATATGAATCAAGTTCCCGGCTACATCAAACAGGAAACCAAGGAGCCAAACAGCTAATATAATTCCAATAATCGTCCAAAGCATCTAATTCACTCACTTTCTTTAATTGATTTAATGAATTAGTACCCTATATGGAGCGAATTGAAACAATTGGTTTATTTAGCGATTGCTGGAACCAAATCCACCTTCTCTTTGCTGATGAAGGACTTGGTCATCATCTGCGACTAAGTATTTTTTAAAAATGCCTTGAGCTATTCGTTCTCCCTTCTCAATTACGACAGGCTCACTTCCACAGTTAACAAGACAAATGCCAATATTGCCGTCATTGCCGGGATTCCCATAATAAGAGGAATCAATAATACCTGTCCCGTTCGCTAACGCCAGCAAGTGCTTAACTCCGAGGCTGCTCCTAATGTATACTTCAAGCACCTCATCGGCAAGCATATAAGCTTTTACGTCTGTCCAGAAGAGGTGCTTGTCCCTTGGTTCAAGCGTGATTGTTTCATTGGAGAAAAAGTCGTACCCAGCAGAGCCGCCATCTCCTCTGATTGGCAGTTGAATGCTCAATTCACCATGCTTTCTGAACGTATTTTCTACTGTTTCAAATCCTCTTGTTTTCTTCATCTTGTTTTTCCTCACTGTTCAATTTCTTTTCAAGCATGACATCCATAGCTCTGGAAATAGCGCTTGATATTTCTTTGTCAAAAAACGGTCATCGATCAGGATCAGCTTCCCACGGTCCTGCTCAGACCGAATCAGTCGCCCGCCTGCCTGCATCACCTTATTCATGCCCGGATAGACATACGCATAATCAAATCCATTTACGCCGATTGATTGGTAATAGTCTTTGATCAGGTTACGGTCCTCATTCACTTGCGGCATCCCTGCCCCAATGATAATGACGCCGCTTAAGGCTTCGCCAATTAGGTCAATTCCCTCTGAGAAAACACCGCCCATCACGGCAAATCCTATGACAGCCTTCTTCCCCTTCTTTTCAAAAGCTAAGAGAAACGCATCCCTCTCATCCTCATTCATACCTTGTGATTGAATAAGAACCTCATGCGTCTCTTCTAAATCGTTTAATAAGCCGGTAACTAACATCATGTATTGATACGAGGGGAAGAAGACGAGGCAATTATCGTTATCAGATGTATGGATTCGAATAACCTCTGCTATGGCTTGTGCTGTTCTTTCTCGGTCTTTATATCTCGTCGAAAGGCCAAAGATTTGAACATCCAGCTGCTCATCCGAAAACGGAGATGGTACAGATAATGCATAATCTTCCGAATCACCACCAAGAGCATCCATATAATATTTGGCAGGCGTTAACGTCGCTGAGAAAAAGATTTTTGCCGCAAAACCCTTACACATCGATGCAAGATTGGCAGATGGGTCCAAGCAATAGATTTTCAGCCCCATATTTTGCTGCTCAAAGAATAGCTTTGTCACATATGCCTCACTATAATATTTTGAGATTCTAAGGAAGGCTTGCGCGCTGAAGTACACATCCAGCAAAGCGGCTGCATTTTCTCCGCCTCTGGCAAGCTCACCCTCAAGAACAATCACAAACTGCTCAATTAATTGTATGAAGGCTTCCGGTTTTTCCTTATCGACCTGAATCCTTTGCTGTCCCATCCCTTTTTTCGCATCGATGAAATAGCGATTGACCACCTTAGCGGATTCTGAGAGCGCTGGATTCGTATGCTTAAATTCACGTTGGATTTGGAGAAAATCCTTTTTCCACAAGGTTTTTGAGAACATCTCCCTGCCCCGCTCGACAAGATTATGCGCCTCATCAATCAGCAGCACCGTTCCCTTCCTCTCCTCTTCAAATAATCGCTTCAGGGAGACTCCGGGATCAAATAGATAATTATAATCACAGATGAGAACATCAGAGAGATACGCCAATTCAATCGAATACTCAAATGGGCAAACCTGATGCTTCCTGGAATAGGCCTGTATGGTCTCCTTATCCATGATATCCTCCTGGCTAAGAATATCGAGGATGGCCTCATTAATTCGATCAAAATGTCCTTCCTCATATAAGCATTGCACGCGTCCATAATCATCCACTGGTCCCTCACACATCTTGTCCTTCGCGGTCAAAGAGACAACCTTCGCTTTAAGACCACGGTCAACGAGCATTCTCATCGTGTTCTCTGCCACTTTTTTCGTTGTCGTCTTGCCAGTCAGGTAAATGATTTTTTTGACCTGTTCTCCCGCATCGGCACCCATCTGCTTGATGGAAGGGAACAGGAAGGAAATGGTTTTCCCTGTGCCAGTTGGCGCAAGTGCAAACAGGTTCTTTCTTTCACTTATCGCTTTCCATGCTGCTCCCATCAGCTTGCGCTGACCCGCTCGGTAATCCGAGAAAGGGAAGGGAGCTGAATCAGCGGTGACTCTCTTCTCTTCTATTCGTTTCAATTGCAGCCTCGCAAATGGCAAATAGGCATGCAGGATATCCTGTACACAGCCTTCCAATTCATCGACAGTCCATCTTTCCCTGTGGGTAACGGTTTTTTTCGTCTGTTTTTCCACATATAGCAGCTCTAAGTTGATGGCCTTCAAATGATGCTGCACGGAATATATGTATGCATAGCATTTCGCCTGTGCCCAATGGACAGGGTAACCCTGCTCCTCAAGCTCCTTAATATCCTGGGATGTCGATTTAATCTCCTGAATAATCACTTCTTCTCCGCGATGAAGTATGCCATCACATCTCCCCTCGAGTGTGAACAAAATGCCCTCCTTCTCAATTTGGTGGCGAAGGAATACCTCTTTCTCATCCTCAGGTTCATAGGCTGACTGTATCTCCTGATGGATTCTCGTCCCCTCTGACATGGATGTGGCCACCCTGAAACGATTATCCAAATCCCCGCCCCGATATACATATTCCACTAAATGACGGATTGATATCCTGTATTCCTTCTGCATGTCGCCATCACCACCTTGTCCGTTCATATCCCTTCTATCTTACCATATAACGTACAGATGTTCTGGGTTAGACAGGATATATTGATTTGTTAAGAGGAGTTCACCCATAAGGAAAATTATGTAATATACTAATGAGTAATAGGATATTTTTAAGGAGTGATTTGATGAAAAGAATCTCCAAGATGTTCATTTATGTGATTATGCTTCTTTTTATGACAGCATGTACCTCAGAGAACACGGTTATAAGCAAAACCGTTTTACCTGCTGGTATTCCTGAATTTGTTCAAGAAATCGATTTTGACAAAATCAATTGGGATAGGAAAGCGGTTGAATTCGGTTCCAATGGAATAATTGGAAATGAAAACAAATCAGGCGTTATCGGTGCTGATATGCCGAGCTTAGAGGGTCAAAAGTGGATGTGGCATCTTTGGGGAGTTGAAAATGCCAAAAAGCTAACTGTCGTTGGCTATCATAAGGCATCTGAAACCGCTCATCAAATTACAAAAGACCGTTGGACACTGGAACTTGGCGGACCGAATAACAATGCCGATGCACATATCCCTTCTTCCGTGAAGATACCTGACCCTGGGGAATGGGCTGCTCTTATGTATGTTGATGGGAAATTATTTGATATCTTGGTTTTTGACATTAATGAATAATCCAATTCCTAATATCGCGTAAATCTTTTAAAACTCTGCAAGATAAATGGTACTCCGAGAAACCGCTAAGCCGCCGTTAACACTTCTTAAAATTACCGCAATCTAAAGGGAGCGCCAAATTGGCACTCCCTTTTTCTTTAACAGGCATTAACATCGCCCGCTTTTAGTTATCCTTTGAAATATCCTCTAACGCATCACCAGCTTCATCCCCGAAACCAGATGTTACTGCCAGGTCTCCTAAGGAAACAATCCCAACAAGCTTGCCATTCTCAAGAACGGGCAACCTCCTAATTTGGTGCTGGGCCATCAGAGCGGCAGCTTCATTATCTGTTGTATCGGGATTAGCCGTGACGACATTTGCATGCATGAGGTCTGTCACCTTGGTTGAGCCTGGATGCTTTTCTGCAATCCCGTCTACAACAAGATCCCGGTCTGTAATAACTCCGAGCAATGTTCCATCCTCACAAACAGGAATGATGCCGACATCGTCGTTCTTCATTTTCACTGCAACTTCATAAACATTATCAAGCGGCGTGACGTAATCTACATTTGTTGTCATTATATCGCGTAAGTAAGGCATATGATTTCATCCATCCTTTTTTAGTCATGTGCCTCTATCATTCCCCTAACAGGTTCATTTGACACATCAAGGAATGGATACTTTAGCCTTGAGGAACTATTTCTGCCTGTTTCTTCAAGAGATTCACTTCATCATTGATGCATTCCATCTTTTGATCAAGCTCAGCAATCATTTCAGCTGATTGCTTAATTTCTTCAAGGATATGACTAGGCACTTCCTTGTCAAATTTATAATAAATCTTATGCTCAAGGCTAGCCCAGAAATCCATTGCCACGGTCCGAATCTGAATCTCCACCTTCATCCATCTCTTGTGATTAGAGAAGAAAACAGGGATTTCTGTAATGATATGCAGGCTTCGATAGCCGTTCGGCTTCGGATTTTGGATATAATCCTTTATCTCAACAATTCGGATATCGTCCTGCTTCCTCAAAGCATCTAGGATGGCATAAATATCTTTTGTAAATGAGCAGGTAATCCGGATCCCAGCTATATCACGAATATTCGCCTCTACGTTCTCTTGGGTCATATCTAATCCTTTAAATTTCATCTTTCTGATAATGCTCTTAGGACTTTTCAAACGGGATTTGATATGCTCTATCGGATTGTGGTTATGTATTAATTCAAACTCTTCATTTAAGATGGTTAGTTTTGTGTTCATTTCATTTAAGGCAAATCGATAGCCGATGAGAAAATTTTTCCACTCATTAATTTCCGCTGTTTCAAATCTGTGCATGTCAGGTGAACCCTCATTTCGAAAAAAGTTACATTGCTATTTACACTATTTACGTTTGTTCACAATAAATTGTTTCATTTTTATTAAGATAAACTCTAGGAGCAAAATGATATCTTATGTATGTTTTTTGCAAAAAATATTATAATAAAACTGAACATTTATTATTTTATAATAGGAAAAGGAGAAAACCATGAAGAAATTATTACCATATGCTTTATCACTCGTAATGCTCTTGGCACTAACCGCATGCAGCGGTAACAAAGAAAGCAGCGAGAAAGAAAATTCACAAAAGCCACTAGACCTTTCAGGAGAATGGATTCAAACCAATTCTAATTCAGAAGATGCATGGCAAGAAGCCACTATAACCGAGGATGTCATCGAAATCAATTGGATAAGTGATAATGGGGACACTAAATCATTGTATTGGTCAGGCAGCTTTATTGCACCAACTGAGGCTGCAGAATCTTATTCTTGGACGTCCAAAAATGACACTTCCAAGACTGAAAATGCTCTATTAGCTTCAACTGCTGAAACAAAGGACTTCACGTATGAGGATGGAATATTAAGCTATGAGGCATCTGCCTTAGGTTCCACAACGGTTGTTAAGCTTGAAAGGAAATCAAAATAAAGAAGACCGGGCAGCACAGCCCGGTCTTTAAATTCGTCTTAGTTTCTCCATATAACTTGATATCCCTAAAGTCTGTCATTCATTTTAGATTTTTAACATCATTCATCCTTTTTTAGTCCTGTTTCGCTTTCTTCTGGGTTTGCCATGTGTGAATCATACACGGCACCCCAGCCATTATGGCCACTATGAAACTCCACATCAAATATCGCCAATCATTCGCAATGATAGCGATACTCATAAAAATTATGAGCTGTCCCACAAGCGCAAACCAAGAGGCAATCCAGGCAACTTTCACGTTTTCTTTCATACATTTACCCCCTAGATGGTCATTTGACCTCAATGACAAATGCATAGACAGCATCGCCATTATCCCAACTAGCGGATACATCATACACATAGGTCCCTTTTTCATCTGGTAGCAGAAATTTATTTCCTATCAGCGGAACTTGAAGGCTCTCTTCCTCATTCAGCCATCTGCTAAGATGAATCGAATCTTTTAATGGTTTCTTATCAAAATCTATCGTTACTTCAGTTCCAGGTGCAGCAGTAACTGGCTTATGATTATCAATAGATATCATTCCGGGCGGCGCTGCTGTATCGACACAAATACCCTTCAACATTGAACTCCAGCAATATGTGCCTCGAATAGCTGGCACTTCCTGTTTACCGATGGCAATAGCAGGTTCTGGCGGCCCTACTCTATATTGCTTCCTCTCGAGTAAATAGCCGCCAGCCCCTATCAAAATAATTATCGCAGCCGTTATGATATATTTTTTCATTCTGCTCCCCCTTCTGTCCGGCACACACAAAAAAAGAGACCCGATTCTGTCAGGTCTCTTGGTGTCCATATGAAAGCTATTCCGGCTTAATCGATCCGTCTTGGATTATTAATCGCTTGAAGCATTTTAGTTCCTTCTGTCATATCGCTTGAGCACAAAGGACAGGAAGGGGTTTCTGTACTCTTGAAATTGTCGCGAACCCAGGCATTGCAATCATCAGCTGTACACTCCCACACTTTTGTTTCCTCAGGGATTACTTCCTCAACATTTTTTCGATTGTACATTACCGGCACACCTTTCGTTTTAAGTCATTTATGTAACAAAAGGCTATCCGTTCAATGGATAGCCTTTATATGCTAAATCTTAAAGTTTAATTACGTTTTCAGCTTGAGGTCCGCGAGCGCCTTCAGTTACGTCGAATTGTACGCTTTGGCCTTCTTCTAAAGTTTTGAATCCTTCGCCTTGGATAGCGGAGAAGTGTACGAATACATCGTTTTCGCCTTCAACTTCGATGAATCCGAAACCTTTTTCTGCATTAAACCATTTTACTTTACCGTTTTTCATTTTGTTACCTCCAAAAATGTGTTAATAAATAAAATTCACCTAGTATAAAATGTACCGCTCAGTAAAAAGGCTACACTTTATAATAAGTGAACGTTCAATTTACGGGTAATTTTATATAGATAAATAATATAGACTATTTTAACAACCATCCTGCGAATTGTCAATATGTTCGCTATCCATGATTATTTATATGTCATTTCCGTCCATCTTATTCATCTATTTCAAGATTTGATTCTTGTACTCATTCAATTGCTTGAAATAGCCAATTCTCTCTTCCCTGCTGAAACCCGCATTCAGTCCGCTCGTTGATGGGGCCACAAAGACTCGGCAGCCCTGCCAATCCTCAGTCGCATAGAAAAATCCCTCCTGCAAGCCCGGCTTGACTTTTTCCTTATGGATTTGGAATGCATGACGAAAGGCTGTTATGCCGACAAAACAGAGGATCTTTGGACGATATTCCTTGATTGTCTTTTCAAGCTGGGCAGCTCCTTCTAGCATATCCTTCTTGGTTAGCTTCGAAGCAGTTCTTGTCGGTCTTGCCACAATATCGGTGATTCCGTAGCGGTAATCCAAGAGCTTCTGTGTTTCATCAGGCCGAAATTGATAGGGGGTTAATCCCCCTAAATGGAGCGCCTTCCAGAACAGATTGCCTGGGTTAGCGAAATAATGACCTGCTAAGGCCGAGACTCTTCCTGGATTGATGCCGCAAAATAAAATATCTAAATTATGCTCTATATAAACCGGCAGCCGTAAATGTTCGAAATCTTCCATTCTTGATCCCTTCCTTATGGTGATGAAGTAACTGTACCATAATCCAAGAGGCATTACAGTCAAAAAACTTTTGCCATTCTATAAAAAAATGCCCCCGCTTAGGACAAGACAGGGACATACTTTTGATTACTTCATGCAGCAGCGCTTATATTTTTTGCCGCTTCCACATGGGCACGGAGCATTACGCGGGATTTTATTGTTTTTTACAGGTGCTTGATTTTCGCTTCCTTCTAATTGAGGGGCAAGCTCCAATGGAGTGAAGCCTTTCAATACCCATAGGCGTGTGTTATTGACGACCTTTGCAATTTGCTCAACGATTGCGTTGAAATCCTTCTCGGTCTTCAATTCTACTTTCTCGCCAAACCATTTGACGACATCCTGTAATCCATGGCCAAATTGGACTTTATAGAGGAATTGTTCCATAAGCTCGTTTACTTGGGCAGCCTCTAAGGAGTAAGTATCTTGCAGGAATTGATTGAATTCTGCCATTTGCTCCGTTTTCTCAAAGCTTTCGTAGCGATTGAGGTTCAGCATGCTTTCCGCAGGAATAGGGTAGTATTTTAAGTCTCCTCTTGTCTCAAGTACTTGCTTGAAGCTATCAAGCTCGCGAATCGTTTGATGGATTAAATAGCCATCCTTCGCATAGAACATACCATAATAGTCAGCGAGATAGCTGATATAGTTGTTTAACCATTCTGCCTCTACTTCTTCCTCAAGATAGGTCTCAACCAATTGCTTAACCATTGCTAGATCGGCAAAACCGTAATAGCGTACGATGCCAAAGAGAATATTGGAAACCTTTTGGTTCCGATTCACGTCAGCCATCACGTCCTTCGGATCGAGGCTGAAGAATTGTTTCATAACCTGCGTAGGCATCACGACAACCGGCTTGTCTTCCTGTTTAGATGGGTGGATATACCCTATGCTAGATAAATAGAACACATCCTCAAGCGCGATTTGCTCAAGCGGCATGATTCCGCTCTTTGTCATGAGGGCAACAATCGATGTATATTGCTGCAGATCCATCATTTTCGTTCTTTCAGGCACCGATGCAGGGATGTGTTCCGTAAGTGCTTGAACAAGCTCTTTTTTTCTTAATGAACTCATATTCTTTAAGTTTAGGTTTCGTCGAATATTTTTAAGAGCATCCATTTTCAAGGCGTCCAATAACGCATCTAATTGATACTCATCAACTTGTGTAGCTGTTGTCATTCTATTTCCTCCATCATATCGTAAAACTTATTTAAAATAGCACTCCGTCAAAGACCTTGATTTTACTACAAAATCCACAAAAAATAAACTGTTCGTATATTGCGAATATTATCAATGATAAATAAAAAAAGAAGCGATTGGTCCATATCCGAATCGCTCCCTCTAATCTATCACTGTATGATGGTGACATCAACCGTCTTCATTCCCCAAGCTTCTGCAGCGTCCTCGTTTGGAATGAAGACATCGATCTTATCCCCTTTTATCGCTCCCCCGATATCAGCTGCAACCGCATGGCCATATCCCTCTACATATACCTCTGTTCCAAGCGGGATAACAGCTGGGTCAACCGCGATTACCTTCGCGTCAGGATTCGCTTTCAAATCAACGCCTGTGTAGGTTACGCCAGTCCCTCCCTCGCAGTCCGCTGTATAGGCAGTGGCCGTGACTGTAATCACCTTATTATCAGCCACTTCTTCTGGAGCAGTTTTTTCCGCTTTCTCTGTTTCTAGAGCTGCAGGCTCTCTTAGCTCCCCGTCTTTCGTCACAGTAGCTTTTTCTGCGCCTTTTGCTACTTCTGCAACAAGCTCAGATTCAAGCTTTTTATTTTTCACTTTCTCCTTGCTTCCTTTATCATCAACGGACACTTTCTTATCTGGTGTTTCCGTGATATCGTCTGCCTTGGCGGCAATCGCAGCACCTTTTGAATTAATTTCCTCCTCATCCGCCTGCTTCTCAATCTTCATGGAAGCCAAGCGTATAAAGTCGGGTGATATATGGGATGTATCTTCATGTATTTGCTTCATTTTTGTTTCTTTAGCATGCGTTACAAATGTGATAGGCTCCTCTTGTTTTGGTGCATAAAGACATTGTACAGAACCAATGATTGATGCACATGCCAAAAATGTCATACAAATCTTCTTCAAAACAAAATCCTCCTGTCATCTGCCATCATTTCTAGCAGAACATATCGTATCAGCGATGGGAGATTCTTGTTAAGAACAATTCTGTAATAAGAGCATGACGTTATTTACAGCGATATTACATATATGTAACAAATAGACAGAATAGTCATATTGAAACCGCTTAAGCAGGCATCATTATTGGCTCTAAGTCCTCTTTAGTTTTTTACGCAAAGATGCTGATTACCCACAACTTACCAGCATAATTTCGTCTTTTTAGCATTTTAAATACCTTCTTCAACCAGCTCTCTTTCACTAATGGGGATAATAATGATATAATTTGCTAGATACCAGTTAACGGAGGAATTTTATTAAATGATAACAGTTAGTAATGTTGGTCTGCGTTTCGGCGACCGAAAATTATTCGAAGACGTAAATATTAAATTTACGCCTGGAAATTGCTACGGTTTAATCGGCGCAAATGGTGCAGGTAAATCCACATTCTTAAAAATATTGTCTGGAGATCTTGAGCCGCAGCAAGGAAATGTAAGCATGGGACCTGGCGAGAGACTCGCTGTCTTAAAACAGAACCACTTTGAATATGAGGACACAGAAGTCATCCAAGTTGTCATCATGGGTCATGCGCGTCTGTATGAAGTGATGCAGGAGAAGGATGCTATCTATATGAAGGCTGACTTTACGGATGAGGACGGGATGAGAGCCGCAGAGCTTGAAGGCGAGTTCGCGGAACTGAACGGCTGGGAAGCTGAGCCAGAGGCAGCCATCCTCTTGAAAGGCCTCGGTATTCCAGAAGAATTGCATAACAAAAAGATGGCCGAGCTTGATGGTGGAGACAAGGTGAAGGTTCTCCTTGCTCAAGCACTATTCGGTCAGCCTGATGTCCTTCTTCTCGATGAGCCGACGAACCACTTGGACATTAAAGCCATTCAATGGCTGGAAGAGTTCCTTATTAACTTCGAGAATACAGTCATTGTCGTATCCCATGACCGTCACTTCTTGAATAAAGTGTGTACCCATATCGCTGACCTTGATTTCGGTAAGATTCAGCTTTATGTCGGAAACTATGACTTCTGGTATGAATCCAGCCAATTAGCGCAAAAGCTGACAGCTGAATCCAACAAGAAGAAGGAAGAAAAGATCAAGGAATTGCAAGCCTTCGTCGCTCGTTTCAGCGCGAATGCCTCTAAATCCAAACAAGCAACCTCCCGCAAGAAATTGCTTGAAAAGATTACACTTGACGATATCAAGCCATCTTCCAGACGTTATCCATATGTCCACTTCACGCCAGACCGTGAAATCGGAAATGATTTATTGCGTGTGGAAGGTCTATCCAAAACAATCGATGGCGAGAAAGTATTGAATAACATTAGCTTTACAATGAACAAGGATGATAAGATCGCTTTGCTCGGAGCGAATGATAATGCGAAAACAGTCCTGTTCAAGATCTTGATGGGTGAAATGGAAGCCGATGAGGGTACGTTCAAATGGGGAATCACAACCTCTCAATCCTACTTCCCTAAAGATAACTCTGAGTTCTTTGAGAACAGTGATTTAACATTAGTTGAATGGCTGCGCCAATTCTCACCACAGGATGAGAGTGAGTCCTTCCTGCGCGGCTTCTTAGGCAGAATGCTCTTCTCTGGCGAGGAAGTTATGAAGAAAGCCTCTGTCTTGTCAGGAGGCGAGAAAGTCCGCTGCATGCTTTCTAAAATGATGCTAAGCGGCGCCAATGTGCTTTTGCTTGATGAACCAACCAACCATTTGGACTTGGAATCCATCACAGCTGTCAATAACGGAATGATCAACTTTAAGGGATCCATGATTTTCACATCCCATGACCATCAGTTCATTCAAACAATTGCCAACCGTATCATTGAAATCACGCCTGACGGTTTGATTGATAAGCAAATGACCTATGATGAATACCTGGAAACAGTGAAAAACTAATACCATAATAAAGCCTGCTTGAATTATCTCTCAAGCAGGCTTTATTATGGTCATCAACTCTTCTTTTGTTTCAAACTACCCCCTTCCATCCATGTCCCACCTCTTTATTTCTACGACATTATTTCATTCAACATCCTATTTACGCCCTGTGTAAACGATGTGAAAAATTGAAAAAGGGAACCCTATTTTTCAGGATTCCCTTGCTTCTGATATTTGTTTAAGAGGAGGACTTTTTTAAAAAACTCCCTGTAATCATCCACATAATAATCAGCCTCAGCCTCATGGTTTTGGAATAGGCAAGTCTGAATGCCAAGCTTCTTAGCCGGAATGATATCAAGCTCACGATCACCTACTGCTAGGTCAATCCGGTATTTTTCATGTAAATATCGATAGCTTGCCGGATCCGGCTTCCTCGGATAGCCATCATCAATCGCGACGATTTCCGTAAAATATTGATTGAGATCATTCACCTCTAGAATGGCTTGCGCAAGTGCTCGTTCTTTATGGGTCATGATGACATTCATATCGGCCGCTTCAAGCACCTCTCGCAATCCAAGGAATGGTTTGAAGTCCTCAGGAGCCAAGCTTCTCTCAAGCTCTTTAATATGCTTGATTTCATCCTCAGACAAGCCAAGCTCACTGAAGGCATGGCCAAAGGAGACCTTCAATAGAGCAAATATTTCCTCATCCTGAAGGGCGGATTGGCTGGCCTCCTTGACCATCTTCGTATAGGAAGGATACGTATCCATCAATGTACCGTCAAAATCCCATAATATGTTCATCTTGTATCTCCTATTTCTTTACCGTGGTCCAGCCGTCCGCTTGGCTGACTTTTCCTTCTTTCATTAAACGTCCCAAGGCACGCTTGAACGCTGCCTTGCTCATACCAAAACGCTTTTGAATGTCCTCCGGGTCAGATTTATCCCAGTAAGGCATACTGCCCCCGCGGCTTTCCAAATAGGTCAGGATTCCTTCTGCATCCTCATCTAGACGCTCATGTGTTCGCGGCAGAAGGGAACCATTCAGACTTCCGTCTTCCTTGACGCCAATCACACGACCCTTAACGAGCTCGCCTAAACGAGGCTCGACAGAACGCTCACTTTCATGCACGAAGCAGCGATAGCCTTCCGTAGTCAGAATGAACGTACCAACCTTCAAGAGGCGATAGGCACGCCCTTCAAACTCCTTATTCATAAGTGATTGCGGAGCTGGTTGGCTTAATTCCTGTACAACTGTCTCTGTCGCGAGGCGTCCGAATAAACGGCCGCGACTATCGACCATAAGAGTTACGTAAAGTTCATCGCCAACCTCCGGCCAAATTCGTTTAATACGTGGAAGGTCGTCAGCAGAGATAAGCAAATCTTTCTGAAGGCCAATATTGAGGAAAACCCCATGACTTGGGTGAACATCCACAACCGGCGCCCATCCGTATTCCCCTTCTATAATGGATGGAAGGTGCATGGATGCGGTCAAGCGGCCTTCTTTATCATTGAACAAGAATACTTCAATCTCCTGGCCAATCTCAATCTCTCCAACAATCTCATTCGTATGGAGCAATACATCCTCTTCCCCATTAGAGAGGAAATAGCCGAAGGATACCTCCCTTTCTACTGTTAACTGCGCTTTCATTCCTGGTTGTAATTGATTCATTAACTTTCACCGCTTCCTTAAATTCAAAAATTGATTCATTTCATTATTACCTATTCTCCGATCAAATACGGACTTTTTGGGTCATGTTTTTGTTGATTTGACCGAACTAGCTTATCGCTTCTGACCGCATAGCAATAAGGGCATCCGAACGGACAAGTGTCATAGCTTCCCATATCAACCGACTCCATGCATCCGCATTCTGCCCGCTGATATTTATCCTTCTTTCCGCCAATTGTCCTGTTCAGCACCGTTTCTATGTGTGCTTGGTCTATACATGCTCCATGCCTGATTCCATATTTATCCAAATTCACCTGCTCCGAGCATGTCACAACAGACATCCCGTTAGCAGCTGCTATATCATTCAAGCCCTTAGCCAGGGCAGCTAGCCTGTCTGAGTTACTAGGATTGAGCCAGTCAGAGAACTGATACCCCTTCTCTGCCTCAATCCGGCTAAGTCTTCCCTTCGTCTTCGCATAAAAGTCCATGAAGCTGATAGTGACCCGACTCGTCCATCCCTTAAGCACATGAGCGACATCACCAAATACATCCAGATGATAATCAACATCCGTTTTGTCACTTAAGATGATTGGGTCATATCTCCAAACCATTTGCTCTGTGCCAATCCTCTCTGATATGCGCTGAAACGTATTAATCCGATAGGAGAGGCTTGGAACTCCAGGCTCAAGCTCTTCAGGATAATCATTCAATGTATAATGCATCAGTGGGGTATGGCCCATCTCCATAAGCTCCGGAAGATGGCGAAGGACAGGCCTTGGGTTCTTAGACCAAAACACGATTGCATCGACATCGTTCGGCGTCAAGGAAATTTGCTTTGTTTGCTTCCTGTTATACGGGTTGACTTTCATGAAATAGCCAGCCCTGATCCGATTCATGAACCATTCGGCATAAAACGCCGGGATGTCTGTACGCCTGCTCGCGCTAATGATCATTGTCCTTCTCTCCTTACCTTTATCTTAAACGGAAATATCCCTTTTGACAAAGAACCACCAAGCAACTCCATAAAAGAAGCAAAAATGAAATCCTAAGATTGCCAAGGAAAATGTTAAACTCATCTCATCATAGACTGGTTTGTTTCCGAAAAAATACTGATCCAGCTTCGTATTGGCAAATAAGAGCATCATCCCGCCCTTCCATTCTAGCAGGCGGGAGACCTCTGTCGCCAATTTCCCTCCGACTAAGGCTGCCATGCCGACACCGATGGAAAATGCGCCATTCTTGAAAACGGCAGATACCATATAAGTGAACGTCACAATCATCAAGGCCTCTGTAAAACCCGTTGCATAATTAAGCAAAATAGATCCGAACATATGCCCATTTGCCCCAAATCCTTCAAACCCAAACAAGAGGGTGCCAACAGCCATAGATAGGACGAACGTCAATATAAAAAGATAGAGCAGATAGAAAATGACGGTAAGCCATTTCGAAAATAATAACGCCGCCCGTGAAATGGGCCGTACCATAATCAGCTTTATCGTTCCATTTTGGAATTCATTTGATAGGATAGTACCTGCGACACCGATTCCCAAAAACGAAATGACCACCAATGTGCTAGCTATGATAGACATATAATTTAACATATTTCCATTGTTGACTTTCACTAAATCTAAAAAAAATATCGCAAGAAGGCAAATAATCACAGGCATGACCAGAAAGGAAAGCTGGACGAGACGATTTCTTGCCAGACGATAATGCTCATTAACCAGCATCGAAATCATTCTTTTTCAACCTCCTATCTGCCACCGATTGCAGAAACATCTGCTCAAGCCCTTGATTTTCATAAGCCAAATGATAGACATTTATTTGGTTATGGACAAGGAGGGCATTGAGGGCAGGGACTTCTGCTTTTTCAACCGCCAGCCGAATTTGTCCCTTGTCAGATGCTAGAACAGAATAACGCTCATTCAATAATACACATGCTTTTTCATGCTCGTCCGTTTCAATAACCAATACCTCTTCTTGCACGGTTTGTCTAATATCCAGCAGCCGCCCATCCTTCATAATGGCGATTCGGTCACAAAGCATTTCTACCTCAGATAGCAAGTGAGTGGATAGAAAGATAGCCGTCCCTTCCTCTCGGGCTAGACACAATAAATGCCCACGCAAATCATGAATTCCGCTCGGGTCGAGGCCATTGGTCGGTTCATCCAGTATGAGAAGCCTCGGTTTATGAAGAATGGCTTGGGCGATGCCGAGCCGCTGCTTCATACCAAGAGAGTATGTATCGACTTTATCGTGGATGCTTTCTTCAAGTCCGACGAGCCCGGCTACCTCAAGTATGCGTTCCTTTGTTATTCCTTTATATAGATTAGCGACCAGCCAAAGATTCTGCCAGCCTGTTAGATCCAAATAAAAGGCCGGATTTTCAATCACGGCACCCAATTCTCTGATTGCTGCTCGAAATGAGCTATTAATATCATGATTCATGATGCGGATTTCACCTTCAGAATGCTTCATCAACCCGCAAATCATGCGAATTAAGGTCGTTTTTCCAGCTCCGTTCGGACCAATCAAGCCAAATATTTCCCCTGCCTGAACCTCCAGGGTAATATCCTCCAGTATTTGCTGACGACCAATTTTCTTGCCAACTGCTTTTATATGAAGCACGGTTTTTACCATGTTCATTCCTCCCTCTGCAACACTCCCATTTTACACTATTTATATAACTTTTTCTTTATCGATTAATCAGCTTTCTTCCTCCATATAAAAAGGAACGGTATACGTTCCTTCACCTAGACACTTATCCGAGGATAAATGCCCCTTCTTCTTTGCTTGTCAGCTGAAGTCTATGCATGGCCCTTGTCATCGTCACGTACAGTAATTTTAAATCTGTTTCATTTTCTTCCCTATAAACTTCATCGTAACTGAAGGCGATGACGCAATCAAACTCAAGCCCTTTCGATAGATAAGAAGGAACGATGACTGCCTCATCCTTCGGAATGGACATCTTTTCTTCCAGCAGGCATGCCTTATACCCGTTCTCATGGAGCACTTTATGGGCAATCCTCGCATCACTCGCTGTTTTAGTAATGATAGCAAATGTATGGTAACCTTCTTCTCTCCACTTTGCCGTTTGTCTGGCAACGCCTTCTGCCCATTGCTCTATATTTTCGTATTGTATATACCGCGGCATTTCACCATGTCGGACAATCGGTTCAACGACTGGAAAGTCATAAGGCAGCTTATCGAGAAGCTTGTTTGCCTCATTCATGATTTCAATGGTGGTCCTATAGCTTTTTTTCAATTCTTTGTAGCTTGCACGCGGGAAGATTTTTTCTGAAATTTCCTTCCAGCTTGTAATGGAGCGATAGGAGTGAATCCCTTGGGCAAGATCGCCTACCAATGTGAACATATCGGTTTCAAGCGCTGTTTTTAAAGCGGCAATTTGCATGAAGCTATAATCTTGGGCCTCATCTATGACCACATTTTTGGCCCGATGGTCTGGATGAACCCCATAAAGCTTTGCATGCAAATAGAGAAGCGGACCAAGATCCTCGATTTCGTATTTCCTTTTTGCGAAGATTTGCTGGCTATAGGCACATAAATCTGCCGCATCCTCCATCATCAGCGCCCCTCCTGCATAATCATACATCCTTTCAGGATTGGAAAAGAGATCTTTATAATGGGTGAAGGTGCTGCTTTTCTTGACCAATCTGATATAGCGCGGGACAGTGTTCCTCAGCTCATCCTTAAAAGCTGTTAATCGCATGTCCTTTCGTTTTAAGACTTCTGAAATATAGGCTTTTCTCTTTCTCTCGTCCCCTTTGAAATTTAGCCCCTTCTCAATTTTGCCGTCATAATGGGCCGTGATTTTCTTTAGCATTTCATCCTTTTGCCGCTTCACCTGCTGCTGCAGCAGACTCTTCAGCTTGTCGACACGTTTATAGAGCGGCAGGTATGTATATTCCTTCGTAAGTAAATGATTTAATTTGCTGGCTGGGTAGAGCTTGAATTTATCGACCTTGAAATCCTCATGGAAATAAAGACCGCTTTTTATTTCCTCACAAAAATGGTCCAATATCTGCTGAAAAAGGGAACTTCCCTTAATTCTGGAAAGCTTAGCGGTCGAATTTCCTCCAGAAAGAACCTCCGTCAATTTTTCGTCTTTAGCGAGAGGGATTCTTTTCCCGATAGCCTCCTCGACATATTGGGCATAGGTTGCTTGCCGTACACGCTCAGCCCCCAAATCAGGCAAGGCTTCTTGTATATATTCCATGAAGAGGACAGTTGGTGTCAGTATCAATAAATCTGCCGGGTTAAATACATCCTTGTAATGGTAGAGAAAATAGGAGATGCGGTGCAGCGCGATTGTTGTCTTCCCGCTTCCGGCCGCTCCTTGAACAATGATTGGTTTATTAAGATCAGCCCGAATGATTTCGTTTTGCTCCTCTTGGATGGTCTCTACAATCTCTGTGAGCCGGCTCGCCGAGCTCTTCGCTAGAGTTTCCTGCAATAATTCATCCACCGTTGTCAAATCAATATCCCGCAAGTCCACAAGCTCGCCATCCTCAATCATCAGCTGGCGCTTTAACGTAATCTCTCCATCGTATGTTTCTCCCTCAGACGTATAGGAAACATGCCCTAGCCTTCCGTCATAATACAGATTGGCAATCGGAGAACGCCAATCAATAATCAGCTGCTCCTGATTGTCCCTCTGGAACAAAGAAGTCTTGCCTATATATAATCGTTCGGCTTGACCAGCCTCAGAAGGCACGAAATCCACTCGGGCGAAGTACGGTTTTGGCAAGGCGCGCTTCAGGCTCTCCCATTCATCATTGGACATTTGATAAAATGTGGCCGTCGTCAAAAGCTGGCCATATTCCGTATTTTCCTCCCAATCGGTATCGGCGAAGGTTTCCTTCATCTTCGCCAGAAACCGTTCCTTGCTCGTTCTCGCGGTATCAATTACAACGCTCATATATTGCCGGATAAATTCCAGCCTTTCCTGCTCAAGCTTAAAAGCTGATTCTTCCACAAAACTGCCCCCTTCCATCCTCTTTTAAATGAATAAATCACCCACGTCCATCCGATACTGTTTGCTAGAGGTGAGAAAAATGCACAAAACACAAATAGAAGCCATATTCATGGAAAATGGCCTTTCATCCCTTTATCAAACATATGAATACCCATTATATCTTCACGGACTCCTTGATGACAACGAATTTACCGAACAATTAGAGCTGTTCCTATCCTCCTATGATTTCCAGGATGAACCACTTCCATTCGACGCGTTCCTTTATCATTACCGCATCTTCAATCATATGCTGAAGCAAAGAGAGCGCTCAGAATTTCTTCCGTATAAGACACAATAAAACCAGACATTCTCCTCAGAAAGAGAATGTCCGGCAAAAGAGTCAGATGAGATAAGGTCCAAATAAACCAGTCATCATCAAAATGTTCAATCCTATATAGTATGAGATTCCGGCATATAGCCCAATATCTTTATCAGTCACATATTTATAGAGAAAATAAGATACGACTCCAATCACCAATGGCCATACGACCATGCTGTATGGGAAGGTCAGATAGGCCGGTGCCAGTGAAAACAATTGTTCTGATAAGACATTATTAAAAACGAATACGACCGTTACTATATAGATAATAACCCCGGCCGGTTCAGCCCAATTTTTATCCGTTTCAAAATCATCCCTTCGCACAAACGTCAACACTGCATAAAAGATTATAAGCGGGATGACCCATACAAATCCAAAGAAAATCATAACAAAGCTGCTGAAGATTCCGCTGATAAAATCATACATAGCTGTACGATAATCGTCCTTAGTCTTCGCCATCGTTGACTCAACATACTCATTACCGTTATAGGTGCCAAAGGTATGATACTCCTTGCCGTCAAAGGTTTGCCATAAGATATGGCTATCACCGGCCCAGCGAGGGTTCAAGCTAGTTTCAAGAGAGGTGCTTCTTCTCATTCCTATCCATTGGCCATCCTGGGTGGCATTCGCATAATAAACATTATACCCGGTCTTCTTTCCCTCTCTTTGCCCCTCCGATACGAATAAAAACTCTCGTCTGCCGTCAAGATACCGGAAATTGAAATACCGCGGATTAGCAAGCTTTGCCCCAGTTCTGCTATCTGCAAATAACATCTGCTCATTCCCGCTCACCTCCATATCTTTATGGCTGAAGGTGATGAGATTGGCCATATTGGTGCGTTCTCCTTGCGACATATTAAAGGATTCAATTAATATAGACCCTTCCTGGCCATTTGAATCATAAAGAATATTTTCAACCGTAGCACTATTAAAGGAAGACCAAGAGGTAAGCTCCAACAGATCGTTTCCTATGTATAAATAAAATTGATAATCCTGCGGTGTAGGATTAGTAGAAATAAGTACGCTGTCATCCCCGTTCGCAGTAGCAACATGACTGATTGGTGCCTTCATGGTAATCAGCAAGCTGGATTTATTAACGCTTGCCTTATAGGTAAAAACCTCTTTCTCTTTCCAATATATAATCTCCTCTTCACCAGGGTAAAAACAGACAACTCCTTCGTCTATGATTGCTGATTTCCCATTATCATATAATTGCAAATTGCCATCCTGTAAATATAAAATTCTCTGGCCATCCCCCCAAATCGGCGTGTTGATATCTGCATCAATCGGGATAATCGACTCATCGACTTTCTTGTAATTCTCATCCGATACGTTATACCTTACATCATTATCGCCCGGAACATAAGTATGAATCTTATCACCCTCAACAAAGCTGTATTGCTGCATAGGGTAAGTTGAAGCTCCATCCATTTGTGTTGCCCGTCCCCAGTCATCATCCGGCAAGGCAGTTGCTACATTAAGATTATAAAAGTAAAACAAACTAAAAAGAGCCAACAGAATGACTATTGGCAGCACCTTCGCCTTTTTGCTCACATTATTCCCCCTTTTCAATTCATAAATTTATAGGTATTTCTTCATTAATTATATCATCATTGTAAAAAAATGTATGATAATTTTAGAATTTTCTGACCGCGGTTTCACTACCCAAACGGAAATTAATGTGTTAACCTTAAACAAATATTAGTTAACTTATAATCAAGGAGGAAGAACCGTGAGCAGTTTAAAGACTAGAAATATGATGTTCATCGCCATGTATGCAGCCATTCTTTCCATTTTGGCTCAAGTCACAATCCCTCTCCCGCTCGTCCCGATCACAGGCCAGACGTTAGCGGTCGGCCTTTTTGCAACCATCATTGGTTCACGCTTCAGTACATATACGATTCTTGTCTACTTAGCTCTAGGGACCATTGGCCTTCCTGTCTTTGCCGGCTTCACGAGCGGTCTCGGTATAGTATTCGGACCGACAGGCGGCTACTTATTCGGATTCATTCCCGCCGCATTCCTGACCGGGTATTGGCTCGAAAGGAAAGGCTTCACAACCCCACATGCCATTGGGGCCAACTTATTGGGCATGGTAATCACCCTTGCCTTCGGGATGGCATGGTTGAAATTTGTCGCATCCATTTCCTGGAATGCAGCTTTTATGACAGGGTTTATGCCATTCCTTCCTGTGGGCATCCTAAAGGCTATTATAGCGGCATATTTAGGCATTCTGATTCGAAAACGACTCCTTTCAGCTAGACTGCTCCCCAGTACTTTATAAGAAAAAATTGGCAAACAAATTTCTTGCGAGTGAGGAAAAAAGGCAAATATCGCGAAAATGTGATAAAATGTGTTCTTATCGCACCGTAAAGGAGGTTTTCCATTGAAAAAGAAAGTATTGGCAATCGTCACAAGCCATGGAACCATGAAAAAAGATTCCGACAAGACCGGGTTATGGTTCAGTGAACTGGTACATTTCTATGATGTAGTCAGGGTTGCTGGCTTCCCTATCGATATCGTAAGCCTCAAAGGCGGCAAAGTTCCCATTGACCCGCGAAGCCTATTGCCGGTGTTAATGGACCAAACAACTAAAACATATCATCTCGACCCTTATTTCATTAGCAAGCTTGACCATTCCTTGTCACTGGATGATATTGATGGTCAGGAATATGATTGTGTCTTTTTCGCCGGTGGTCATGGAACGTTGTGGGATTTTCCAGAATCAAAAAAAATCCAGGAAATCACTGCTGCTATCTATGAAAATGGCGGTCTAGTAACAGCTGTCTGCCACGGACCTGCCGCATTGCTCCACACGCGATTAACTGATGGCACTCATCTCCTTGAGGATGTTGAGGTAACAGGGTATAGCAATATAGAGGAAAAGCTTATCTTCCAAGGAAGTAAGATCCCGTTCTATCTCGAGGATGAACTGCGTTCTGTAGCCAAATCCTTCAAGAAATCCACGATTCCGTTTACTAGTCATGTGATTGAAGACAAACGAATCATTACCGGGCAAAACCCGCAAAGCGCTCGCGCGGTAGGCGAGAAAACCTTAAAACACCTCCAAGCTCACGTTTATAGATAAGAAGCTTGCTATAGTGATCAATAAAAAGCCGATTCACTCCGTCCTGACAATCAAATCAGGAAGAACTGAATCGGCTTTTTCTGTCTCTATTAAAGAGGCAATATATAAAGAAAGATGGACAAGAAATGCAAAATTGACGCAACCAGCACCATTAAATGCCACACAGCATGATGATAGGGAAATCCTCTCCACACATAAAAAATCGATCCAAGCGTGTACAGCAGTCCTCCATAAATAAGCATCTGCAGCCCTATAGGAGGTACTGCATGGGATAGAGGCTCCCAGGCCACCACAATCATCCAGCCCATCACGATATAAATCAAGGTCGACATGATCATGAACTTCCTTAAGAAGAATGCCTTAAAGATAATCCCCAATACAGCTAATCCCCAAACCAGCGCCAAAAGGGTGTATCCGGTCTTTCCGCCTATCGCAATAACTGCATAAGGCGTATATGTTCCCGCAATGAACAAATAAATGGACGTATGGTCCAATAATTCCATGACCAGCTTAGCTTTCCCTTCCGGAAAGGCATGGCAGAGGGTCGAAAAGGTAAAGAGCATCAGCATGGATATTCCGTAAATCAGCACAATGGCAAGCCGTCCGTTTGCTCCGTTTACAACCGTATTAGAAACCATCAGCACTAAAGCCGCAATCGATAGGCATGCTCCTATCCCATGTGTAATAGCATTGACTACTTCTTCTTTTTTTGTATACGTATAGACACGATTCATGACATAACTCCCTTCATGTTTTCTTAGTCTATTCCCGATTTTTTTAGGTTTTTAGCATCAAAAACGACAAAATTTTCACCATTGCTCTGCTATTAACTTTCCATTCACCCTACTGTGTGATTTTTCTATGAAAGTTCCATCTTCCTTAATAACACGGGCCAAATCTGCATGATGTCAGAAGCAAGCATGGAGCTTGGCGCTTTTTCCTCTGCATAAAGCTCGGCTGTTTTTCCATGAAGATAAACAGCATTGGCTGCCATTGATGGTTGATATCCTTGAGAAGCCATGCCAAGCAGGATACCTGTCAATGTATCGCCTGTTCCGCCCTTTGATAGTCCTCTATTTCCTGTTACATTCACAAAACCAGTTCCGTCCGGAAAAGCAATAACCGTATTCATTCCCTTGAGAACGACTGTAACATGATGAGAGATTGCATAATCACTCGCTAGCTGAATTCGATTCTCATTCACTTCTGCAACCGTTTTGCCGGTTATTCTGGCCATCTCTCCTGGATGCGGTGTCAAAATAACCGGACTTTTCCGCCCCTTTGGATAGCTGCGTTCAGAAAGAGCCCCAGCATCCAGAATAACAGGGAATTCACTCTCTTCAAGAAAGTCGGTAATCAGGTTCTCTAGTGAATCATCCGGTTTTAGGCCAGGCCCTATCGCTACAGCTGCAATCTTGCTGATTGAGGGGTCTTTCCGCCATTGCGAATCTTCTCGATCAACATAGGTCGCCTCCGGCAGTGATATCACACAAGAATCAGCCACTGTTTTCTCAGTCGCCATCACAAGCTTCCCGACGCCAGCTCGCATGGCGCCCGTTCCCGCAAGTATGGCACAGCCTGGCATCTGCCTGCTTCCAGCAATCAGCAATCCAGTTCCAAACGTTCCTTTATGTGTATAATCCTTCGCAGCAGGCCAAGTACCGCGGACATCCTCCTCCGTCCAAACTCGAAATCGAGCCCGCTGAGGTAGCCCAATATCCACAATATGCAATTCGCCATAATAGGTGCCGGACGGATACAAGAAAGCAGAGGGCTTAGCGCCGTGAAGACAAAAAGTATGATCCGCCTGAAAAGCTGCCTCAACTCTTCCATGATTCGCCTCAACTCCTGATGGGATATCAATGGCGATTTTCAGTGCATTGGATTTCTTCCAGAAATCCAAGCATCCTATCATCTGTTTCGTAAATGGCGGTCTAAAGCCGATTCCGAACAATCCATCGATTAAGACATCATATTCCCCTTCCATTTCAGTGGAATAACGATACCCGCATGTTTTATAGTAATCCAAATGATCTTGGGCAACTCTAGAAGAAGGAAGCCCCAGCGGAAAAATCAATTCCGCCTTGTACCCATGGTTAAGCAAAAGGCGTGATAGCACAATTCCATCTCCGCCATTATTGCCGCCTCCTGCCAGGATGCCAATCCTCTGCTTCTTATGCAGCAGCTTGCTCATACCTTCAAACAAGGCATGTCCGGAATTCTCCATCAACGAAAAAATCGATAATCCGCTATCTTCAGCCAACCGATCACATTCTCTTATTTCTTCCGCAAAATAGATATTCACGTTCATCAACCCTCCTATGAAAATAGTATACAAAAATACTATCATATAATCTAAAAATTCAGTGTTTACTAAATTTACCCATCCGCTTTAACCATATAAACCAGACTCACTCGCAAGGATTATTGCTAATTCCATAAAAAAAAGACAGCTTTTTTGCTGTCTCCGACTTTAAACAAAATCCATTAAGGGTTTGGTCTAAAGTTTTTTTATACTCTCGCAACCTATTTGGACATGAAAGCTATTTTCGGCAGAATGGACTCAGCGAATCGTGGGGGAGCTGCTTTCGCCAGCTCGCCTCGGCAAGAGCTGTCATCAGCCTGCCTCCTTCTCCGTACCGAGAGTCTCGCCCATTCTGCCGATAATAGGAGTCTGCGCTTCATAAAAATAGCACTCATAAAACCAATATTACCCTTTTTCAGTATAATAGAGTTAACCTTTCTTACCATAGGTAATGATGACATGTTAACCAATATACCCTTAAAAACCGAGAACAATTAGAATGATTACATTGATGAAATTCATCATTTTAACTTGAAATTTTCAAATAAATCTATTTAAATATTCACTAAAAATTTTGTTCATAACTTTTGGTGTGTTCTCTAAATAAACATTAATTTGTACCATGTTCGATTCTACTTTATCCGATTTTCTTTCATCTGTTGGAAAATCAGATATACCTTTAATGATTATGCATTCAACATCATTCTTCTTACAGATATAAGCTATTGCACCTGCTTCTGTATCAGCTATCGTTATTTTGTTTTCCTTTAATTCTAAATAGTCCTTCCACATAACTACTGCTTTATCAGCGGTGGCAATTGTTCCAGTATAAAAATCAGTTCCATATTTTGATAGAGCGATATCGACTATGAAGGACTGTTTAATAAGAGGCTCGATTTCTTTTACTGTACAATCATATTGAACGGCTTTATCGGGTATAAATATATCCAAAATACTAAATTGATCATCTATTCCCGCACACGTTCCAGCAACGATAACTTTGGTTAAATTAAATTTAGAAATCATATACTGATTACCGCCAACGCCATTTACTTTTCTTACACCTGTACTATAAAAAATGAGTTTCGTATCATTCATTGTTCTTGTGAAATACTCGCCATACGGATAACTGAAACATTCGTTATCTTTTATGCCAAAGTACTCCAATGTCGCTTTAAATTCCCACTTCGTTGCAATACTTATTCCTACCATCAGCTTATCACCCTGTAAATATAATTTTTCACGATTGAGTGTCTATACACGGTCAGAATCCTTCTTTACTGTGTTTATCATCTATTCGTTATTAATATATAAATATCCTTTTACTACCTGTCCTCTTTTTTGTTCAAGAAGGCAGTACCTAATTTACTGTAAAAGCTCCCCATTTTATTCAAAAGCCGCAATATTTACGAAAACAGCTCATAAAAAAGGCATCCAGATTTAAATAATCTGAATGCCCTCCAGTCTCATATTTTAATGACTTTCGACTGCACTCAGCCGTTTAATGGATTGTATTTGTCCCAGATGCATTGCCTCATGATGAAGAAGCAAATGGAATAACTCTTCCCGGTCTTCAATCTTCAATCCAGGAATAGGACTTGAAATCTTCTCACTCCAATAGTCATCCGGCAAGTTTTCAATCCTTTTTTCCTGTGTTTCCAATTGCTTTATCAGTTCTTTCAATGACGGGGCACTTCGTTGCCAGCGCGATGGTGCTGTCCCGCTTTCAAAAAAGCTTGCATACAATTCCGGAACAGGAGATCCAGCCTTCGGATAACCAAATAGGAAGCTTTCTGCGCTTACTAAGAGATGACCAATCTGCCATCTTACTGTATTAGAGAATCCTTCCGGCTGAATATCCGCTTCAGCTTCAGAAAGATCACTTACTGACTCTTTCAATTTATTGCGTGTCAGATAAAATTGATTTTTCATCCCTGCCGTTTTCATCCTTTTCCCCTCCCGCTGCAACTATTTAGTCCACATAAGTGGCATCTATATTCATACCCGATTACAGCTTTTAGAAAACAAATGGAGCTTCTGATGAACGTTTCACACCCCTAACAAACCCTTCGATTTCCTCTTTATCTTTTTTGTGAAGAGCATTGACGATTTTGGATCCAACGATGATTCCATCACAAAACGCCAATAGGGCATTCGCCGTTTTCGGATTGGAAATGCCAAACCCGGCGTAGATCGGCACTTTGGTCAACCCCTTCAAATACTCTACCCTTTCTTGCAGATAGCGATATTCAAGCTCTGCCTTCTCACCTGTTATTCCATTAATGGTTACGGCATATAAAAAACCTTCCGCTTCATTGCTCAAATCCTCAAGCCGCTCTAAGGAGGCTGTTAATGGGACGAGCCGAATAAGAACAATACCCTCTCCCCTGAGAGGCTCCTTAAATAGGGCTTCCTCCTCAAGCGGAACATCCGGTATGATGCAGGCAGATACACCAGCACGCCTTGCCGCTTCTGCAAAGGTTTTTAGCCCCATCTGCAATACTGGATTTGCATAAGTCATAATGATAAGCGGAACAGAGAAATCATGCTCTGATAACACTTCAAGGATGCTTCGTAAATTAACCCCTTCCGTGAGCGCGCGAAGCCCTGCTTCCTGAATGCTTGGACCGTCAGCTACCGGATCGGAGAAGGGGATTCCGATTTCGATAGCGGAGGCTCCTAACCCCTCCAGATAACGAATCGTCTCAGGCAGCTTTTGCAGCCCTCCGTCACCAGCCATAATATAGGGAATGAAGCCATTTTCTCCGTCCTCTTTCAGATTCCGTAACTTCTCAGATAATTGATTGCTCATTTTCATATCCTCCCAGTTCTTTTATGACCGTGTCCATGTCTTTATCTCCTCTTCCAGAGAGGCAGACGATGATGGATTGATCTCTGCTCATATGCGGGGCTCTTTTCATAACCTCAGCGATGGCGTGGGAGCTTTCAAGCGCGGGCAGAATCCCCTCTTTTGACGTTAAAAGCATGAATGCCTCTAGCGCTTCTTTATCCAATATGGATGTATATTCCACACGGCCAGCATCCCTTAAGAAGCAATGCTCCGGTCCTACCCCCGGATAATCAAGTCCGGCTGAGATGGAATGTGCCTCCTGAATTTGTCCGTCTTCATTTTGGAGCAAATACATATAGGCCCCATGCAGGATTCCCTTTTTGCCTTTCGTGAGTGACGAAGCATGAAAATCCGTTTCCAGTCCTTTACCTGCAGCCTCAACCCCAATCAATTCGACTGCCGTATCAGCCAGGAAGTGATAAAACATACCCATTGCATTGCTTCCCCCGCCAATACATGCAATGACCACATCAGGCAATGCCCCTGTCAATGCCAGACTTTGCTCCCTTGCCTCCTTGCTGATGACACTCTGGAAATCACGCACAATCAAGGGAAAAGGATGCGGACCAAGGACAGATCCCATCAAATAATGCGTATCCTCGATATTAATAACCCAATAGCGCAAAGCCTCATTGACGGCATCCTTTAACGTCTTGCTTCCGGATGTAACCGGCACGACCTTTGCCCCTAATAGCTCCATACGGATGACGTTCTGTTTTTGTCGTTCCACATCCTTTTCACCCATGAAGATAATCGGTTCAAGACCGAGCAAGGCACAAACAGAGGCTGTCGCCACCCCATGCTGCCCGGCGCCTGTCTCAGCAACGACTCTCCTCTTCCCCATCTTTTTGGCAAGAAGTGCCTGACCAAGCGTATTATTGATCTTATGGGCCCCTGTGTGATTCAGATCTTCTCTTTTTAGATAAATGCGGGCTCCTCCCAGATGCTCCGTTAAGTTTTTCGCATAATAGAGAGGGGTCTCCCGGCCGACATAATCGCTCAAAAGCGATTGATACTCATCCAGAAAATCATCGCTCTTTCCAATTCGTTCATAGGCTTCCTCCAGCTCCTTTAAAGCTGGCATTAATGTTTCCGGTACATATCTCCCGCCATATTCCCCATACTTTCCGCTGCTTGCTTGTTCTGTTTGCATTGGCATTACGCCATCTCCTCTCTCTTCACTGCGTTCATAAAGTCGCCCATTAATTTAGGGTTCTTCACTCCGTTCGTTTCTACCCCGCTAGAGACATCCACCATATATGGCTTGATTATTTGAATGGCTTCACTTACATTTGCTGCATTTAACCCTCCTGCCAAGATAATCCTGTCAGTTCCCTCGCCAATTCCTTGAACCCGATCCCAATCAAAAGGGATTCCCATTCCGCCTCTTGCTTTGCCTCCTCCAGTGTCTAGAAGATAATAATCAGCCGTTCCGTACTTGTTGAGGTCAACCTTCTCTCCCTCTATCACAGGTATGGAGCGGATAAGGGGCAAACCAATGGACTCATAATCACGGGTGTGTTCGTCCCCATGCAGCTGAATGGCGCCTAGATTGCAGAATCTCGCAATGTCTCGCACCATCAATGGATGCTCATTCACGAAAACCCCTACCTTCAAGCATTCACCCGGTACTTCTTCCGCGATTGACCTGACAATGGCTGGACTCACTCTCCTTTTGCTCTTAGCAAAAACAAACCCTAGTGCATCGGCTCCAAGCCGGACTGCAGCTCTGGCATCCTCCCTCGTCTGAATGCCGCATACTTTGACCTTCATTACAATGGCCTTCTTTCAATTCGATTAATCTGTGCTAGCAACTGTTCAGGATTAGGATGCTTCATGCACGCTTCCCCCACGAGGACAGCATCTGCTCCAGCAGCGGCGATGCGCTCACAATCTTCTACGCTCTTTATTCCGCTCTCACTGACTATGATGATGTCAGGATCTGTAATGAGGCGCATGAGGGACTCCGTTGTCGATAAATCCGTTGAAAACTCATGCAAATTACGATTATTAATGCCTATCAGCTCGGGCTTCAAGGACATTGCCAATTCTAGATCTTTTTCATCATGAATCTCTAATAGAACCTCAAGACCTAACCGAATGGCATGCTGATATAAAGTGTGGAGCTTATCCTTCTCAAGAACACGAACGATGAGAAGGATCATTCCCGCCCCTGCTTGATAAGCCAGGTTGATTTGGATCGGCTCAATGATGAAATCCTTGCACAGGACTGGCACTTCCACCTCTGCGGCTACGGCTTCTAAATCTCTTATATGCCCATTGAAATAAACCTCATCCGTCAAAATAGATATCCCATCCGCCCCGCCAGTGACATACTTTCCGGCCATAACGGTAGGAGCAACTGAATGATTAATGACGCCAAGAGATGGGGATGAACGCTTAAATTCAGCGAGTATGCCAAGCGTTCTCTTATTGCGCACTCGTTCGGTAAAGCTTAGTTTCTTTTTCCGCGCCGGCTTGGGCTTTTCCCTTAATTCAAGCTGATGACTCTTTAAATACTCTTGCTTGCTTTCGATGATTTTCGTTAAATAATTTGACATTCGCTCTCCCCCATCCTGACTTCCTCTTGCCTTAATGCCTCATATTTCTGAAATGCTTTTTTCGAATCAATTAATTCAGCCGCTAATTGTACTCCCTCCACAAATGTTGCTGCTTTTTCCCCTACGTATAGCCCAATACCAGCATTTAAAAGGACAATGTCTCGATAGGCCGATTTTTCGCCTCTTAATAAACGAACGAGAATTTCGGCATTTTCTTCAGGGCTGCCCCCTTTGATGGAGTCATTCGCTCTCACTGTCAACCCAAGCTCTGAAGGGTGAAGATTAATTCGCTTCATTTCATTCTTATTGACCAAGACAATCGCATTATCACCCGCAAGTGACGCTTCATCCATTCCCCCTGCACCGTGAATGACTGCAGCCCTCTTCCTGCCTAATTTCATTAATGCTCTCCCATATACCTCTAAGAGACTTTCGTCGTAAATACCGACCATCTGATAGTCGAGCGGGACAGGGTTTGTCAATGGTCCGATAACATTGAAAATGGTCGGAATCCTCAGCCGCTTTCGTACAGCAGCGATGCTCTTTAAGCTTGGGTGGATATGCCCCGCATTCAGGAACACTAAATTGTTCTCAGCCAAGAGCCTTCTCGCCTGTGCCTCGTCATTGATGGTATTGATGCCCAATGCCTTAAGAACATCCATGCTGCCAGAGCGGCTCGTCATATTCCGGTTACCGTTTTTGGCCACCTTTATGCCTGCAGCTGCGAGAATAAAAGCGGCCGCCGTACTGATATTAAAGCTGTTGCTATGGTCGCCTCCTGTCCCGCAATTATCCATCGCACCTGTAATATCGGAGAGATGATGACTGGATGCCTGACGAATGGTTTCCGATATAATATAAAGATCCTGCTCATCCGCCCTATGGTCAGGATGGTTCATCCCCATCAGAAAAGCCGCAATTTCTGCTTCAGAACAAGCTGGAGTCATAAGAGCCTTTATGGCCTCTTCAAGGTTTTCTCCCCGAACTTTCTCTCCCTTACTTAAACCGAGTAAATATTCATGCATAGATTGCTCTCCCCTTTCGATTCAATTGAAAAAAATTCGTTAATAACTGCTTGCCGACCGGTGTACCAATGGATTCAGGGTGAAATTGAACGCCATAAAGCGGATATTCCTTATGGGCAATAGCCATAATCTCCCCGTCATCGAGAGAGAAAGCGGTTAGCTCAAAACATTCAGGCAGGCTATTTCGCTCAATGACAAGCGAATGATATCTCATCGCATCAAAGCATGGTGCAATCTCTTCGAATAATTCTCCGGATTGATGGGTTATTGGGGAGCATTTTCCATGCTTGATTTCCTTGGCCTGTGTAATAATTCCCCCAAAGAGCTGGCCAATTAACTGATGCCCGAGGCAGACGCCTAGAATAGGAATCTCCTCATAAAAGGCATTGACCACCTCAGCACATACCCCGCTGTCTTCTGGCCGTCCAGGACCCGGAGAGAGGATAATCGCATCTGGCTGCATCATAGCCACCTCACTGACGGAAATCGCATTATTCCGTCTCACCTCCACCTCTTTTCCAAGCTCCAAACAAAGCTGATAGAGGTTATACGTAAAGGAATCAAAATTATCGATAAGTAAAATCATTTAGCCCTGCCTCCTTCACTCCTGCTTTATGCAGTGTTTCATGCCATTCATTTTCCGGAATGGAATCATGGACGATTCCTGCTCCTGCTTGCTGATGAATCATCCCATCCTTCACGACCGCCATCCTGATCGCAAGCGCTAAATCGCTGTTCCCTTCGAAGGAAAAGTAGCCGACACCGCCGCCATATACCCCTCTTTTTTCCTGTTCATAGGTGGATATGAGCTCCATTGCTCTGATTTTCGGCGCTCCTGATACAGTTCCTGCAGGAAGGCAGGCTTTCACGGCATCTGCGGGATGAATATCCTCTGCGAGCGTCCCTGTAATCTCTGAAACTAAATGAATCACATTCTTATATTTTTCAATCTCCATGAATCGATTCAGCAAGATGCTCTCTTTACGGCATATCTTGCCGAGGTCATTTCTGGCTAAGTCAACGAGCATCAAATGCTCCGCTTTTTCCTTTTCATCGGAGAGCAAGTCCCTTATCAGCTGCTCATCCTCTCTATTCGTACTTCCTCTTCTCCGTGTCCCGGCGATTGGATTGGAATGCACGATGCCCTGATCAACAGCTAGCAGCCGTTCAGGCGAGCATCCTAGAACCTCATAGTTTTCGAAGGGAAGATAGAAACTGAAGGAGGAGGGATGCTGAGCCTTAATCTTCAAAAAATACGTCAAGCTATCACCTTTGAATTCTCCTGACCATCTCTGCGATAGGACGGCTTGAAAGATATCCCCCGCCCTGATGTGACTTTTTATAGAATCGACAGCTTCCATAAAGGAGGCCTTCGTAAAGTTACTGCTTAATAAGCCAATAGAATAAGAGGGTTCTGCTCGCCTGCTAAACGAAGCCTGGTCAAGAACACTAGCCATTCGTTTTTCTGCTTCATTCGCCTGAATCGGACTGCCATAATGAACATGAACCTGCTCGCACTCCTCTCCTTTTGCCCCGCTGAAAATGAAATAGTCTGAATGAAACAGCAGATGAAGGTCATTCATATCAAGCAAGTCTAGCTCCGGCACATTCAAGTTCTCAAACTGAAAGCTATACGAATAGCCAATATAGCCAATCGCTCCTCCTGAAAAGGGAAGACAGGATTCACTCTCCGCATGGCCATCAATCCAGTGCTGGAGGTGTTTTTGGGCATCCTCCGTGACCGTTTCTACTCTGCCGCGAGACTTAACCGTCATGATTCCATTCTTTTGAGAAAGCTCGGCATGCACATTCAATGCAAGTATTCTTACCCTCCCATGCTGAAGTGACGGAAAATCCAATATAGCAATGCCCTTCATTTTTTCGAGCTCAGCTGCTCGCGCTCTCTCTTCTCCCGAAATCGTTCGTCTAAATACATGGCGCTCTTTCATCCAAATCCCCCTCCAAATAAAAAATCCTCCATAAGCAAAAAACTATGCTTATGGAGGACGTATGATCGTGGTGCCACCCCCGTTGGGACTCTGTTCAGGTACGGAAAAATATTTCGATACCCTATCCTTTTAACGGCGGAAACCCGGATCTCCCTACTGACAGTTCAAGAGATCACTCGAAAGCCCATTCACGAAAAGCCAGCATACCGGATCTCACCAATTCCGGCTCTCTGTTATGCATCACTTAACGCTACTCCTCTTTCTTTACGCTATAAACAATATTTGATTGTACGCAAAAAGGGTCTTCCATCCTTATTAGATAAGGACGGAAGACCCGCGGTGCCACCTTAATTGATTGTCCAAAAGAACAATCCGCTTTAAAGACAGCTAGCTTCAACTGCCTGGCCTATTGTAACGATTGCCACCACCGTTCAGCGCATACTAATCCTCAGATGTTCTGCCTGAAAGCTCAGAAGTCCATTCGCCAAAGAATTCGTACCGGTTCCCACCAAACACCGGCTCTCTAAAACTCCTTCAAAGGTTACTCCTCTTCCTCATCGCCTGTAAATGATTCAATTAAACGAAATGCTGGTTATCCAGAATAATCCAGCGGTTTTTATTATCATAATTTAATAATTCTGAATTGTCAACCTAATATTTACTAAAAAAGAGAACAGCTAGATTACTGGCTATTGTCTCAAGTTATATACAAAATCCAGCTAGGATTAAGTCTACAGTTTTTTATGTTCTAAAATTAAATTCGTATATAAAAGCTACTTTTTGCAGAATGAGCTCGCTTTCCGCGAGCAAGCATCGAGCTTCCTCGCGCTTCGCACTGTGAGGTCTCGATTTGTTAGCTTTTCCGTGCCGAGAGTCTCGCCCATTCTGCCAAAAGTGAAGAAAATGGCCAATTAGTTGTCGAAAACATCAAAAGGGATTAAAAAAGAAAACAGCCTAGTTAAAGGCTGTTTCTCTTATTCTATCAACCTTCAAGCAATAAGCTTTCAGGGTCTTCAACCAATTTCTTGATATTGGCTAAGAAGCTTACAGCTTCCGCTCCATCAACGATTCGGTGATCATAAGATAGCGCAATGTACATCATAGGGCGATTTTCGATGGTTGTCTCATCAATCGCGATTGGGCGAAGCTTAATACCATGCATGCCTAGAATACCTACCTGTGTACCATTTAGGATAGGTGTTGACATGAGGGATCCAAATACACCGCCATTTGTGATCGTGAATGTACCGCCTTGAAGATCTTGAAGAGCTAATTTATTGTCACGCGCTTTTTTCGCAAGGTTACCGATTTCTTTTTCGATCTCTGCGAAATTCATACGGTCTGCGTCTCTAACGACTGGTACAACCAAGCCTTCAGGAGCAGATACAGCCACGCCGATATCGTAGTATTTCTTGATAAGCAGCTCATCGCCTTGGATTTCTGCATTCAGCATCGGGAATTTTTTCAATGACCCGACAACCGCTTTTGTAAAGAAGGACATAAATCCGAGCTTCACATCATTTTCTTTCAAGAAGGCATCTTTGCGTTTGTTGCGCAAATTCATAATGTTAGTCATGTCAACTTCATTGAAGGTTGTCAGCATTGCTGTATTATGCTGAACCTCAACCAAGCGTTTCGCGATAGTTTGACGTCTTCTGGACATTTTCACGCGTTCTTCCGGTTTGCCGGATGGAGCTGGTTGAGCCGCTTTCGCCTCAGGAGCTTTTTTCGGCTCAGGCTTCGCGCTCTTCGGTGCCTGTGCTTTAGTTGGATCGTATGATTCCACATCTTGCTTGCGCACTCTTCCAAGAGGGTCTACAGTTGGTACTTCTGATAAATCAATGCCTTTTTCACGCGCTAGTTTTCGTGCAGAAGGAGAAGCGACTGGCTGTTGTCCTTTTTTCACTTCTTCTTGTGCAGGTGCTTGGGAGCTTTGCTGCTGCTCTTCTTGAGGTGCTGCTGCCTGTTTTGGCTCTTCTTTCTTCTCAGCCGGAGCACTGCCTCCGCCATCGCCATCCACGATAGCAATTGCTTCACCGACTAATACAGTGTCGCCTTCCTCTTTCAGTTGTTCTTTCAGCACACCCGCATACTCAGAGATGATTTCAACATTTACCTTGTCTGTTTCCAGTTCAACAATATAATCACCTTTTTCAACGGTGTCACCCGGTTGTTTAAGCCACTGGGCGATTGTTCCCTCTGTAATTGATTCTGCTAATTCTGGTACGATAACTTCTGCCATTATTGTTCTCCTCCTCTATTCGCGTGTTAATGCACTTGTGATGATATGGTTCTGAATTTTTTTGTGGATAGTTGGATCTCCCTCAGCCGGAGATGAACGTCGTCTTCTTCCGATATAATCCACTGTTACCCCTTCAGGAGAAGCCGCACGCAAACGCGGTTCTACGAATGTCCATGCACCCATATTCTTCGGCTCTTCTTGCACCCACTTGATTTCTTTCAAATTCGGATAGGAAGCAAACAGTTCTTGAACACCTGCAAACGGGAATGGATAAATCTCTTCGATTCTGACAATATGAAGCCAGTCCATATCCTCTTTTCCATCGACTGCTTGCGCAAGATCAATCGCCATCTTTCCTGTTGTACAGACGATTCTTTCAACAGCATCCTTATTTTTCCCAAGGCCAGGCTGTTCGATGAAGGATTTGAATTCTCCTTCACTGAATTCTTGAGGTTCACTCGCAAAGATTTGATTTCTCAATAAGCTCTTTGGTGTCATCAATACAAGCGGACGCACCTCTTCTTTGCCAAGAATAGCCGCCTGCCTTCTTAAAATATGGAAATATTGAGCTGCACTGCTCAAATTCGCCACTGTCCAGTTATTCTCTGCCGCAAGTGAAAGGAATCGTTCAAGGCGGGCGCTGGAATGCTCTGGCCCTTGTCCTTCATATCCGTGCGGAAGCAGCATGACAAGACCGGATTTTTGTCCCCATTTCGCCCTTCCAGCTGCGATAAATTGATCAAAGAATACTTGTGCCGTGTTGGCAAAGTCACCATATTGGGCTTCCCATAAGACGAGTGTATCTTCTGAATACACATTATAGCCGTACTCAAAACCGATAACCGCTGCTTCAGATAACGGGCTATTATGAATAGCAAAGGATGCTTTCGCACCATCTAGTGTATGAAGCGGAGAGAAGGTTTCTCCTGTATCAGGGTCATGAAGCACGAGATTGCGGTGCGCGAAGGTTCCGCGCTCTGAATCCTGTCCTGTCAGCCTGACTGGCGTACCATCCTTCAGAATAGATGCAAAGGCAAGAACCTCAGCCAATGCCCAGTCCACTTTATTGCCTTCATTCAATGCATCGCTTCTTCTCATCAAAATCTTATCGAGCTTTTTGAAGACATTGAAATTATCAGGACGCTTGAGCAAATCTTGATTGATTTTTTGCAATTCCTCAAGACTTACCTTCGTTTCAACGGCCGGAATTCCAGACTCAATGACCTTCGGCACATCGGCATCCTCAAGATTGCCATCCTGCTTCTCGCCGACTTGATCATAATAATCTTTCAGCATCGCCGCATGCTCATCAACATAGCGCTGTGCCTCTTCCTTCGTGATAACACCTTGCTCGACCAAGCGCTCTGCATATACCTCCCGAGGAGTTGGGTGGGCATGCACAAGCTTGTACATTTCCGGATTAGTCGTCATCGGCTCATCCATTTCGTTATGACCGAATCGTCTGTAGCCGATTAAATCAATCAAGAAGTCTTTTTTGAATTTTTCTCTATACTCATACGCTACAAGAGCTGCCGCAAGGACCGCTTCCGGATCATCCGCATTGACATGAATGATTGGAATTTCGAACCCTTTTGCAAGGTCAGATGAATACCTTGTAGAGCGGGAATCTCTGCTCTCTGTCGTGAAGCCAATCATATTGTTGGCAATAATATGAATGGTTCCGCCCGTTTGATAGCCATTCAATTGACTTAAGTTGAGCGTCTCTGCAACAACACCCTGACCAGGGAATGCCGCATCTCCATGAATAATGATCGCCATGCTGGCTTTTGGATCATGGACCGGATATCCGCTTTTCGTACGGTCGTCCTGAGCTGCTCTTGTGAAACCATTGACAATTGGGTTTACAAACTCAAGGTGACTAGGGTTATTGGCAAGTGAAATAACCGCTTCCCTTGTATTTTCTTCTTTGATTTTCCTGCCCGCACCAAGATGATACTTCACATCTCCTGTCCATCCGAAGGTAACCCCGATTGAACCTTCCGAAGGTACGAGTTCCTTGTTTGGCGCATGCTGAAACTCAGAGAATATATTTTTATATGGTTTACCCAAAACATGGGCAAGCACATTCAATCTTCCTCTGTGAGCCATTCCGATATTAATGGACTTCGTTCCGCCTCGAACCGATTTAGAGACAATTTCATCTAAAAGCGGCACAAGGGAATCGACACCCTCTATAGAGAAACGCTTCTGGCCAACAAAGGTTTTATGAAGGAACTTCTCAAATCCATCTACCTCAGTCAAACGTTTCAGGACTCTCTTCTTCTTCTCATCTGGAAGCTTAAATCCTGAAGCCGTGCTTTCGACCATTTGCGTGAGCCATTTCTTTTCTTCAAGGTCATGAACATGATCCAATTCAAATGAAATCGTCCTCGTATAAAGCATTTTCAAATATTCAATAGCTTCATAGCCATTTGTATATTTTTTCGGTATAAATTCGCTAATAATCGACGCTGGCATCGCTTTCAAATCCGCGGTCGTCAAACCATACTGTTTCAAATCAAAGTCGATGCCATTTCGTTCCCTCTTAAATAGAGGATAAATATCCGCGGCCAAATGACCATTCGTGCGAATATCCTCTGCCAGTTTCACTGCTTGTGCAACCTTATAAAGAAAATCGGTTGCTTCATACCCCTTCGCAGTAAACGCTTGTTTGCCGTTCTCATTTACTTGACCAGCTTCCTCAAAAACCGGAGGCCCCCACTGCTCAAATAACCTCGCTAATTCCGGATCCACCGAATCTGGATCCGTTTCGAAAACTTCGTACATTTCCTGAACATATCCCAAGTTAGGACCTTGAAAGTCTAGCCAAGGGTTTGTCGTATCAGGTGTATTAGGTTTCATCAAGAAATCCCCCTGTTATCCTTTGTTTTGTTTTACACTCACGACCAAAATACTATATTGTAATATCTTTTTCAAAAAAGTCGAAAGGATAAAACATTTCCGACATTATTCTACCATGATTTGGCTCCAACACTCAAAGTTTTGAACTCAAAATTGAAAAGATTATGAACTTTATTGATGAAAAGAATGATATTGATGTAATAATGAATAACTATTCAGTTCATAGAGGATGAATTGCTCAAAGCTTGGCAGAGTACTAGTCAGCATTGTGACAAATAGAGCTTACGCAAGAAAATAGATGATAAAACCAATTAATCTATGCCATACGGGAAGAAATCTATGTAATTTAGTCAATTAACAAAGACGATTAAAATATTTTATTGATGTTTTATAGTGTGAGTACAGGCGTCCTTTCTATAAAGATTGCATGATTAATGCCTTAACTGGTTTAAACGGAATACCTCGTTTTATCTTGTTATAGAAGGAGTGTATTTACCCTTGTTAAAAAATCGACCGTTCTATGATTAAAGACCTTTTCTTCAAGATATACAGCTTTTGATTCAATTTCCATAGACGGCCCCTTTGTTTTTCCATCAACTGTATATATTAAGGAAATCTATACAAATCCAGAAGATAGACAATCTGCCTAATAATGCTTTGACGATATTTCACATCATTCAATTCCGTGAATTAACCCAAAGGCTATCAAAGTATAAAAAGCTTGAAAATTATTCTGTAATGACTTTTGTTCCATCTTTCAAGCTCTTTGCTTTTAATGACATCTTCTCTTGCCTCTTTACATGAAAGGATGTCTGCAGAATGCTCGTTTTCAGAATTATGGCAAATTAGCCAGAAACTATCTAAATAAGCAATCTTCCCATAATAAGCCCATCATCTACTTCACAGACTCTCATACTAAGTGCAGAGTCTTTATATGATGAAGATTTATCATAATGGGCTGATTCCTTGCTGCCTGTAATTCGACCATCTGCTCTTCAATATTATTTATTTTTCCTATATGATAATTACTTTCCCCAACATTAAATATGACAATATGATTTTTGAACTTTTCTATTTGAACTTCAAAGGTTCTAGCTAATGATGTATGAATTGCTGGCACCGGGAAGTTTTGATTCTCCAAACCATATGGAGGTTGACTGTTCGTATAAGGGATCAGCCATTTCAGGTGTTTGATTGCTATATACATCGTTTTATATATAGGGGAATGGAATACAAAATAGTTATTCATAATACTTGTTATATAGCCGTGCAAAGGCTTGCCTGCCGTGACATATATTTCAACAAACGCACCCTTTGCTTGTGTCAGAACCTTTCTTAATGAGATATCGTCTTTATCATATTCGGAAGTGATACTTGGAGAGTCTGTCGGTATCTCAATATCCCTTTTCTCATTGTCATCAACTTTCATTTTTTGGATATGGACTAACGGCATGTAATAGTAATCTTTCCCATCAAACAAAACCAGCGTATCGCTGCCTAATTTAACCAACCTGCCGCTAATATATATCTTCCCGGAGATTTCTATCCGTACCACTCTATTTACTAATCCTTGAATCATTTTATTCATGTCCATTCCTCCTTTCTCAAGCTTAAATAAAATCAGAGGGGCAACACTTAATCTGACATAAATCAACAAGGTCTGTTGTTTAACTTTCACCTGTCATTTGAACGACTAAAAAGTCCGCTAAATCACCAGCATCTCGTATAATAAATTCGCGATCTGCTACCAAAAGCTTGTCCTGTTTGAATAGATGCAGAAATTTATTCCGGATGGCTCCTTCTTATATAGTTATTTGTATAGTTGAACAGATTCATTGTAGGTTAGTTAAGGCCAATCCCTACCCATTATTCATACAACTGTTTCTTGGCAAGACCTTGGTCCGTTCATTTTGGCGAGCATCATCATGTTCAATCAGCATGAGATTTCCCTACTTTTAGCTGTAAAGCATAAGATTACTAACACTTTATAATGTATATGCAGGGCATCCCTTGTTTTCGTGAAAAGGGATACTCCTGTATATGGTCATTACACGATTAGCTGCCGCTTTCTCTCCATCTTTCATAGATATACTCCTAATGAAATAACAGGCTTACCCATACATAAAGACAAAACAGACTTACAATAAGGCCAATTGGAATGACAAAGGCTGTCACTCTTAGATATTGCCCCCATGTCATTTTAATCGAGTGCTTTTTTAGTTCATACATCCAAATCAGGGTGGCTAGTGTTCCTATAGGGGTTAATAATGCACCAATATCTGCTCCAATGACATTTGCAAGATAAGTAATCTTTAATAGCATAGGATCTAAATTCATATCCGTTATTGATAAAGTGGCAATCATAACGGCAGGAAGATTATTAAATAGATTTGAAAGGAGAGTAGATACAAATCCCATCACGAATGTAGCGTTTAAAGTACCTTGTACAATGGTTTCCCTTAATAAATGGACGATAAAATCATTTAACCCAATATTACGCAGTCCATATACGAGGACATACATATTAAATGCAAACAACAAGATATGCCATGGGGTTTTTTTTACTATATCAACAGGAGTGGTCCCCATTTTAAACCACCTTAAAATGATCAGTACAGATGCACCAACTAGACCAATCCATTCAGTAGGAATTCCAAATGGAGCAAATGCGAAAAAACAGGCCCTGGTAGCTACAACGATGACAATACTTATTTTTATTGACTTCCAGTCAATATTCTCATTTTCTCTACTCACATCAATTGGCTTAGACTCCATGAGTCGAGAGTATCCTGCTTCGGTTTTTCTATAAGGTGAGAAGATTTTACGGGGAATATTTTTTTTATGATAACGATACATCAGATAGTAAATTGTTAAGATACCAATCATTGAAGGAACAAACATCATATATACATAACTATTTAAACTTAATCCGACAATTTCCAATGCTATTAGATTGGATATATTACTGACGGCAATCGGGGCGCTTGCTGCAGTTGCAATGATTGCACCGGAGATTAAATAAGGTGAAAACTGGCGTGGGCTTAACTTCAACATCGTAATAATATGAATGATTATAGGTGTTGTAATAAGAATACTGCCGTCGTTATTAAATAACATCGTCATCAGAAAGCAAAGAAGATTCGTATATATATATAATCTAATGCCTGAACCTCTTGATCTGTTTACTATATTAATTGCAATCCACCTGAAAAGACCTATACTCTCAAGCACAATTGTCATCATGATGGTGGATAATATCGTCAGAGAAGGACCACTAACAACATTGAGTATCCCAAATACATCGCCCCAAGAAACGATACCTGTCATTAAAACGACTGCCGCACCAATAGATGTGGGGACGATTTCATTTATCCCCCTTGGTCTCCAAAGCATAAATATAATGGTTAGTGCAAAAACCACTAACATTATAGTTACAGTGTTTTCAAGCATGTACATTCCCCGCTTTTTCTTCAGCAATTATAAGTTCATCAGCATGCTTAACGGCTTTTCTCTCATATGGCAATTTGATAAAAATTTTATAAAACAATCCACCGACCACTGTAAAATATACTACCATCATTGTTTTATCCCCCCTTTTTTATATCATCGTTCTACTGCTATCATTAGCCTTCGGATTATTGAAGTTACACTCTTTCCTCATCTTAAATAGTTTCCACTACCATGATTTCCAAAAGGATGTTGTCTAGATGACGTCTCTCATTTCTTCTACGTTTTTACTAAACTTGTCCGGTAATAAAGATGAATATGCAAAAAGGGGGTTCCTGAACAACTTCCTTTTTCATACAATTGTGCTGTTTTATATAATCGATAAGAATGGCCTTATCATTTTTAACCTAATATAATCAACCGTAGTACCGATAAACAGTCCACTTAGGCATTTATAGTCACCCATTTATATTGCAAAGAGTTCAAAACATGAATAAAATAAACTCTCTCAAGAATCAGGAACAACCGCAGGAACTGACTTGATAGCCATTGACACTCTTCGGAAATTCAAGAACCCCCTCTTATGAATTCTGCCGCTCCTCCATATAGTAGTGATTGAAATTAAGTTAGATCAATCAGCTTTACCTATTCATCATTTTTCTACTCCGTTTTTCCCTCTTTTGCCTCACCTTTATTTACTGTATTACCTTGTTTTTTGCCGCCTTTTTCTTTAGCTGCGTCTTTTTCATTTTGTTTTATTACCTTGTTTTTTGCCGCCTTTTTCTTTAGATGACTTTTTTCCATTTGCTTTATCATCTTGTTTTTGGCGGTCTTTTTCTTTAGATGACTTTTTTTCATTTGCTTTATTATCTTGTTTTTGCCCGTCTTTTTCTTTAGATGACTTTTTTTCATTTGCTTTATCATCTTGTTTTTGGCTGTCTTTTTCTTCAGCTTGTTCACTCTCTATTTTTTCAACTTTAACTCCATAACTGATGTTGCGGATATGATACATCGAAAGTCGGATAACTTCTTCATTCGAAATAATGGTGATATAATCATCAGCAGCTTCGTCAAGCACACCTTCAAGCTTTTCAGGGCCACCGCGGTTTACCTGTACCCAACGGAATCTTAAGTTGTCTAAAACACTCTTAAAATCCTGCGCTTTTATATTTTCAAAGCCTTCAGGAATATCAAATTGCAAATCTAATCCTTGTTTAACATTATCAGTCACACTCTTGATATGGTGTGTATTATAAAATACTACTCCATCTTCTTTAGTAAGAACTGTAATATAATCATCTGCTACGGAGAGTATTTGTCCAATACGGGACTCAGGGCCGCCTCTGTCTATCTTAACCACTTTACCTTGTAAAAAATGGAACCATTCTTTTTTCATCTTTTCTTTGCCTCCTATAATATTTTCCTGTTATGTATATGTGTCATACAATGACATTGAAACAGCTATTCGCCCTTTTATAGCCTTAACAGATTTAAATTGAATATCATCTGGCAACAAATCTTGCTAGAATTGCTCCGGTATGCGGTCCATTCCCCTAATATAATAAAGGCCCCCAAGACGAACCTTACGTTTACCATCATCCGGAATTTCACTCAACTGTATTTTTCATAAATTTTTTCTCTATATAATATATCGATGATTATTTATTCAGTACCTGACCTGTAGTAAACCGGTTACATACTGTCTGTAATAGTTAATTATCATTAGGTATTATAGATACTTTAAGCAAGCTCCCTATAGTCATTTAGCGATGGATTTTCAGTAAGGTTCCAGACTATTGCTTTCTTAACATATAAGATTGCTTCCATGTACCTAAAACAAGACCTGTTGAGCCTCCTACCTTAAAACGCCTATTAAATTGGTATAACGATATATAAATATTTAACATATTTTATTAATCCCCCCCAATTTCTTTTTTATATTTATCATACGAATGCAAGGTTCCGTTTAGGCAAATAGGCCAATTCTTCATTTTTCTACATAAGCCTGTACACTATTACCGCTTCTCTCATACTCTGAGAATACAAAGCATGAAAAAGTAGTGAAAAGTTTGAGTAATCTTAAGCAATCCAAAAAAAATCAGCAGAAAAAGATGAGGCAATTAGTCTATTTGGCAAGAAGGAATCTGGCGATAAGAAGGCTTCTGACGGCAAGAAAGGACCGGGACATGATAAAAAATCACCAAGGTGACCTAACTTCTTGATATCCTGACAGCAACTTTTCACCGCTCTTGATCACATATCTTAAAATAGGCATGATGCTGCATCTTAAAACAAAAAATCCGCTATACCAACGCATATGTCTAAAAATGACAAACGTTGATATAACGGATTTTCTCGATTAATATCCCAAGAAAGATTCCAGTTCCAGACCAACACCTAAGAAGGTCGTTGGTCTATCCAGTTGAGTACGTAAATACACTATGTTTTTTGTGTACATAGTTTAAACTACGACCTTTATATCTTCTTCCTTAAGTACTCAAATAACTTTTTCATCTACAACTACTAATTGGAGTCGTTTTATTGTAGGATTACCAGCAGGAGGCTTAAAATTTATTTTTTCTTGAATTCACCCGCAACCCTGGTCTCCTCAACCGCGGCTCTCAACATTAAAATACCTAGCATCCGGATGTGAGAACACGAGCGCAGATACTGAGGCCTCCGGCTCCATCATAAACCCTTCCGTTAGATGGATTCCAATGTCCTCTGGCTTTAAAAGACCAAATAGCTTCTCTTGGTCTTCGAGATTTGGACAGGCAGGATAGCCGAATGAGTAGCGCTGGCCTATGTACTTGGCACTGAAGCGCTCCTTCATCGTCATGTCGACGGAATCGTGGATGCCCCAGGCATCGCGCATCATATGATGAAGACGTTCGGCGAAGCCTTCTGCAGCTTCAAGGGCGAGCGCTTGGATGATATGGCTCTTCAAGTACTCTCCGTCCCGCTTCCACTGGTCAGCGATTTCTTTCACACCCTTACCGCTCGTAACAATCATGAAGCCTACATGATTCCGTGACTCTGCTTCCTCATTCGCCACATAATCGGCTAAGCATAGATATGGGTTCTTCCTTTGCCTTGGGAAGGTGAAGCTCTCGATGACCTCTGTCCTGCTTTCATCAGAATAGATCTTTAGCGTGTTTCCTTCACTGGCCGCCGGATAGAATCGGTAAGTGGCGTTTAATTTGATTAAGTCCTGTTCAACAATCTCGTTGACAATGTTGAGCAGGTTCATCACTTTAGGGTCTTCCTCAGCAATCAGCTTTTCAATATTGCCCTTCAAGCCGAAATGATGGCCAAACAGCATTTGCTTATTAATATACGGGTACACCTGCTTTAGCGGGTAATCCCTAAGGATATGCCGATCCAAGTCTTCTGGTAGAGGAGGGTTTTGTTCGTCACCCACGGTCTTATGCGGGATTTCTCCGTCCTCATTTACTTCCGTTTTAGTGGATGCTGTGACCTTGTCAGCTGCTGCGTCTTCTTTGCGGGAAGGAAGAAAATCTGTTTGTTTATCTTTATCATGGAGCTGGTTCACGAGATCAAGCCCATTCATCGCGTCCTTCGCATAGACGACAGGTCCATCATATTCAGGGGCAATCTTATTCCCGGTAAATTTTCTTGTCAGGGCAGCGCCGCCAACGATGATGGGTGTATCAATCCCTGCTTCCTTCAAGTCCTGTGCCGTGATGACCATTTGCTGCGCTGATTTAACGAGCAGACCGGATAGGCCAATAATAGTCGGGTTTTCCTTACGCACTGTTTCAATCAAGGTTTGCGGGGTCACCTTGATACCAAGGTCCACGACCTCATAGCCATTATTGCTTAATATGATATCAACAAGGTTTTTGCCAATATCATGGACATCTCCTTTGACGGTTGCGAGCACCATTTTGCCTTTGACCGATTTGTCACCCGAGCTTGTCATCAGCGGCTCAAGCTGAGAAACGGCCGCCTTCATGGCCTCCGCGCTTTGAAGTACCTCTGCGACAATCAGCTGGTTGTCATTAAACAATTCACCGACCGTTGCCATTCCGGACATTAATGGCCCGTTAATGATATCAAGCGGAGCCATTCCTTCTGATAAGGCTTCTTCAATATCCTCTTTAAGTCCTTCCTTCGTTCCCTCGATGATATATTCAGGTAGTCGCTCCAATAAGGGAAGCTTCTCTTTTTGCTCCTTTTGCACCGGTTTCTTTGTGCGGTAAAATTCCACAAATTTCGAGAGGGTCTCATCAGAATTACGGAATAATAATCCTTCCGACAATTTGATTTCCTCCTCTGGAATGAGGGCAAATCTCTGCAGGTTTTCTGTATTAACAATGGCATAATCAAGGCCTGCCTTTGTGCAGTGATACAGATAGACTGCGTTCAGCACTTCCCTTCCTTCAGAGGGCAGTCCAAAGGAGACATTGCTGATTCCGAGTATCGTTAGCGTGCCTGGGAACTCTTCCTTGATTGCCGCAAGCCCTTTGACTGTTTCAGCGGCTCCGTTGCGGTATTGCTCATCTCCTGTGCCGACCGGGAATACAAGCGAGTCAAAAATGATATCCTCTGGCTGAATCCCATATTTCTTCGTTAATAATTCATAGGAACGACGGGCAATTTCCAGCTTACGACTTGCCGTGACCCCCATTCCCTTCTCATCAATTGTTCCGACGACCAGCGCCGCACCGTACCGTTTAGCAAGCGGGATGATTTTCTCAAACCGTTCTTCCCCATCCTCGAGATTAATTGAATTGATGATGGCCTTCCCTTGGGAATAGCGGAGGGCTCGTTCAATCACTTCTTCATCTGTCGAGTCAATGACAAAGGGCACCTTCACTTTGTTAGTGACAACCTTCATGAATTGCTCCATATCACTAACCTCATCACTATCCGGGTCAGCGAGACACACATCGATGACATGAGCACCCTTTTTCACCTGTGCACGGGCGATTTCTGCCGCCTCTTCAAATGCTCGATTCTTTATAAGCCGTTTGAATTTGCGCGATCCGATGACATTTGTCCGTTCACCGACAAATAAAGGACGCATGGAGTCATCATAGGTTAGCGCTTCAATGCCTGAAAGCATATGTTTCACCTGCGGCTCAGGCGCCTTGCGCGGCTCAATCCCTTTCACCGCTTCAGCGATTGCCTGAATATGATCTGGCGTAGTCCCGCAGCAGCCTCCAACAATGTTGATCCATCCTTTTTCCGCAAATTGTTTAATTTTCTTTGATAAGGATTGCGGCGTTTCATTATATTGGCCGTTTTCATCTGGGAGACCGGCGTTTGGATAACAGCTGACAGCACTCGGAGTCAGCTCAGATAGGCTGCGTAAATGCTCTGCCATGAATTCAGGGCCGGTAGCGCAGTTCAGGCCAATCGCCACTGGATTCATATGTGCGGCAGATATGTAAAAGGACTCAATGCTCTGGCCCGCAAGTGTTGTACCCATCGGTTCAATCGTACCTGATAGGATAAGAGGAAGCTCAACACCTTTATCCGTAAACGCATTTTGCATCCCGATATAGGCAGCCTTGACATTTAGCATATCCTGGCTTGTCTCAAGGAGGAGAATATCAGCCCCTCCGTCAATCAAGCCCTTGACTTGTGTTTCATAGGAATCGACGAGAGTTTCAAACGTCGTACCGCCTGTGACAGACAGCGTCTTGGTTGTCGGTCCCATCGAACCGGCGACAAAGCGCGGTCCCGCTTGCACCCCCAATTTATCGACTGCCTCTCTCGCAAGCTGGGCTGATTTCACATTAAGCTCATACGCAAGATGGCCTAACCCGTATTCATCAAGAACAATGGGAGTCGCTCCAAACGTGTTCGTCTCAATAATATCTGCGCCCGCAAGCAGGTATTTCTCATGAATAGACCTGATTGCATCTGGTCTTGTGATAGATAAGTACTCATTGCACCCATCAAAGTCCTCACCGCCAAAATCCTCTTCTGTAAGATTGAGCGCTTGGATCATCGTTCCCATCGCCCCATCTAAGATAACGATTCTCTCATTCAGTAAACATTTTAGTTTTTGCGCATTCATCGTTCAAACACTTCCCCGCTTATGACAGATTTCTTCTTGCTGGCATAGGAAACTAGTTCCCCGCTTAGCTCATACCTCATAAAAGGCGTAATGATATAATGTCCGTTAAAATATTCCGCAGCCGCATCCAATAGCTCCTTAGAGATGGCAAGGCTTTCCCTCATGCAGGCTTCCGTATTCGTACCGGCACTCTCCATCGCCCGTAAAACCTTTTCTGGCAGAGTGATTCCGGGAACCTCATTATGCAAGAAAGAAGCATTGCGATAGCTCGTCAACGGCATAATCCCGATGAAAATTGGCGCTTGAATATGCTTGGTTGCTTCATAGACCTCACGAATTTTTTCAACCGAGAAGACTGGCTGTGTCAGAAAATAGTCTGCTCCAGCCCCAATTTTCTTCTCCATTCGCACCACGGCCTTGTCTATATACTTCACATTAGGATTAAATGCTGCAGCAACCTCAAAATTCGTCTGACCGCCAAGCGGTTTCCCTGAATAGGAGATGCCTGCATTGAATTGCTTAATCAATGAAATCAAATCAATCGATGATAAATCATAGACAGACGTCGCACCCGGGAAGTCTCCAATTTTAGAGGGATCGCCTGTCACTACGAGGACCTCATTCAGCCCCAATGTGTGCATCCCCATCAAATGGGATTGAAGACCAATCAGGTTATGGTCACGACACGTTAAGTGAACAAGCGGATTTTTCTTATGTTCTGCTTTTAGCATCGAGGCAATCGCCACATTTGATATACGCGGAGAGGCCAGGGAATTATCTGCAAGGGTAATCGCGTCAGCACCCATTTCATGCAAGTATTTGCTTCCCTTCATAAATTCCTCTACCCCGAGCGTTTTTGGCGGATCCAATTCAACTAGAATCGTCGGGTCTTGCTTGACTTTCCCTAGGATGGTTTGCTTTTTGGGATACTTAAACTCATATGTGTAGACATGAGTTTTTCGGCTGATAACCTCCTTCTTCTCCGTCAGAGGCACAAGTCCGAGTATCCCCCTCTTAATTGCTCGAATATGTTCAGGCGTTGTCCCGCAGCAGCCTCCAATCAGTCGAACCCCCTGCTCAATCAGCTGTTTCGCGGCATCCGCAAAATAATCAGCATTAGTTGAATAGACATAACGCCCGTTATCCAAATCAGGCAGACTCGCATTCGGATAGGCTGAATGGTACGTCTCTTTATTTAATGGCACTTCCTCAAAGGATCGAATCATATGATACGGACCCATCCGGCAATTCAGGCCGACGATGTCTGCTCCGTTTTCTTTAATCATCTCAAAGGCATCCTTAACCTGCATACCGTTTTGGAGCAGACCAACCTCATGCAAGGAAATATTGGCGACGATCGGCAAGTCCGTTTCCTTTCTCGCAATCGCCAGCACGCTCAATAATTCCTCCAGGTCATAATAGGTTTCCAAAATCAGTCCATCCGGCTTCTCTTGAAGCAGCGCATCAAGCTGCTCCTTGAAATAGACCCCGATTTCCTCCAAGCTAAGCTCAGACTTCCGGACACTCCGAAGGCCGCCAATCGTGCCTAGTACATAGACCTGACCATTTGCCGCTTCCTTGGCGAGCCGGACGCCCTCCCTATTAATCCTTGCAGTTTCCCCTTCCAGGCCATAGCGCTTCAGTTTATGATAATTAGCACCAAATGTATTCGTCTGTATAAGGTCTGCTCCTGCTTCTATGTATTCCTTATGTAAGGCGACGATTCGCTCCGGATTGGTGAGATTTAATTCCTCATAGCATGTATCTATCCCAAAGGAATAGAGTAATGTTCCGCTGGCTCCATCTCCCACAAGGATTTCTCCCTTAAGCCTCTCTAGTAAATTCATGATTTTCTCCTCCCTTGATATGCAGATGGATAACCGATTATAAAGAAAGAGCCTTTCAAAAATGAAAGCCCCTTGTTCAGTACGGCACTCATCTTCCAAGCTATGCTTGCTGGATTTAGCACCTTGGACTACACACTCGGTCCAGGTTGCTGAGGTTTCCTCGGGCCAGTCCCTCCACCTCTCTAGATAAGAAAATATTGGATTGTTTATTTAATTTACTACAATTTTTCAGTTATTTCAATTTATTTAGAAAATTATCTCCAAAAAGTTATCTACCTTCAGCTTTCGGGTAGTAAATGACAGAGGTGATGTAAACATGAAGGATTTCATTTCAAAACAATTTAAAGAACCGAAGGGTTTAGTGGGAAAAGCGGCCGGGAAAGTGATGGCTTATGAAAATGGCGCTTTATACGACTGGACTTTCCATAAGCTAGGGATCAATAATGGTGATATGGTGCTTGAGATAGGATTCGGTCCTGGCGAAGGCTTGAATAAGCTTCTTTCTTCCTTCCCGAAATGTACGGCCGATGGCTACGACCCTTCAGAGGCCATGGTTGAACTAGCTAAAGAGAAAAATGAGGATTCCATAGAAAGCGGTCGACTTCGAATCAGGAAAGGGACTGCCTTTGACGTACTAACGGAAAATCAATACGATCGCATATACAGTGTCAATAGCTTCCCGATGTGGGAAGAGAAAGAACAGGCCATTCAACACCTGCACTCTATTCTAAAAAATGAGGGAACAATATCCATCACTGTTCAGCCCCGGCAAAAAGAAGCTACCATCAAGGAAGCAATGAGGCTATCCGATGAAATATCAGCCTACCTGAAACAGGCTGGCTTCCATACAATCAAAATGGATGATAAAGAGCTCAAACCCTGCACTGCCATTTGCGTGAGCGGAACAAAATAGCGAAACAAAAACGCCTCCTCGCCAAGCTCATTTAAGAGAGTTGGCAAGGAGGCTTTAATGCCCTTACTATTTCCTCTTCCTTCTTCCCAGATAATCCACATACTTAAATACCACGGCAGAAATAATCAGCCAGACACCGCCGGCTGCATAACCGGCGAGTACATCGCTCGGATAATGGACACCCAGGTAAATACGACTGTAGCCCATAAGCAGGATCATCATGGAACAGACAAAATATACTGGAACTCTTATTTGCCACTTCTTCGTCATCCGTGTAGCAATAATCATCAAAGCACCATACAGAATAAAAGAGGACATCGAGTGCCCGCTTGGAAAGCTGAACCCATTTTCGACGACAAGCGGATTTAAGGATGGACGCTCGCGTTGAAATGTCCATTTTAAATAACGGTTAACGAAGGCACCGGATAGAGTGACATAGATGAGAAAGGCTGTACTCAAATAATTCCGTTTCCAGATAAACCAAATGGAAAAGAGGATGACCAGAACTGTATTCCCCTTCACTGATCCGAGGCTCGTCAATAAAACCAAAAGCTTTGTGCTCAAATCATTAATGCTTCCTTGCACGACGTGAATGATTCCCATATCAAAGCGGTACACGCTCTCTCCATCAATCCCTCTGGCAAGATCAATAAAGAGATAGGTTAATGATACCAGCAGGAGGATTGAAATAAGCAACCTCACTGGTTTAAATTGAAATCGTTCATTCAATGGCACAAGCTATCACACACCTTACTTTGTTAGTATACTATTAGATTGCCCCAACGATTTCCTTCACATGATTGACGAATGCATGATAGGCTGCCACTTCTTCTTCATGTATCTCTTTATTTCCAAACTGGACTTCCCTATGCTTAAGATCAACAGTTATGGTTTGCTTATACTCATAGGTTGCATTTCCAATCAAATCGATCCATGTTTTCTCTGGCATGTCATGAACTTGGCATTTCACCATACCCCCAGGATTGTACACGTTAAGAAGGACTTCATCCTCCAAAGACCTCTCCCATTTGGTCACAAGGCTTGATGCCGACATCGCGGTTCCGCATGCATTTGTAAACCCAACTCCGCGTTCATATGTACGCACAAAGATATCTTTGTCACTCATCACATTTATAAAGCTCACGTTCACGCCATCCGGGAACCATTCATTCTCACCGTTCACATACTTTGCGATTTTCTCCTGCTTGTCCGATGCGAGGACTTCCTGGCTGACAATCGATACAAGATGCGGATTGGGCACAGATAAAGTCGTAAAGATAAGCTCATCATCCAAGAATGGCAATCGCTCTTGAATGATTTCATCCTTTTCCGTATTCATCGGGAGAGCTTTCGTTGATTTTAGCACAGGAGAAATTTCCACTCTGAATGTTGGAATATCCTGATAGATTTCCGGCTCCCTCTTCACCGCGAGGTCAGCCTTCATCGTTTCAATGATTAATTCATCCTTACCCAGCTTCTCAGATACATAACGCCCGACACAGCGGAGCCCGTTTCCGCACATAGATGCCTCCGTTCCGTCTGCATTAAATACTCTCATCTTGGCATCTGCTGTATTTGAGGCTTGTACAAATAAAATACCATCGGCACCATCTTCACCAGTCCGCTTGCAAACAGCAAGGGAAAGAGCACTTCGCTCTTCTTCTGTGATGGCCAATTCCCTGCTCATCTCGTCAATTAAATAAAAGTCATTACTAGAACCATGCACTTTAATTGCTCTAATTTCCACTGCTTCATATCTCCCTTCACACGTATCCTTCAATTAATCAATCATTTCTCTATTATATGATAAAAACTAAAGCATTCCATACGATTTTTCCCTATCAATGATTTTGTCCCTGCAAATAATCCACACAATAACTAAAGGCAATTCGTTTCTCATTCTCTGTAGCCTCAGTAAACGTCAAGACCGGCATATTCGCATCAAGGAACCGTCCGCTGGCATAAGCAGGCATCCAGCCGCTATTACATTCAGCAAACGGGCGTTTATTAATCGCTTGAACGACCTTAAAAGCAGCAGCATGCTCCATTTTTCCTTCATATTGCCTGATGCCGTATTCATTCATCACACCGCTTAACCTCATCTCTTGCTTATAGACACCTATCTCCTGCCTGTTTGCATCCATAATGGAAATCGAACCATTCATCCCATGCTTCACTTTATATTCTGCTACCGGATTGCCCTCATTATCAACTAATAGATATCTTCTTGGCATAAACAGCAGCAGTGATGCCGGAATTATCCACATCCAGATATTGCTCCGTTTATCCTTCAAGCTTCCAGCGTATACACCATCACCAGTAAAAAATAGCAAATGTAGTGTCGGAGATGGCAAAAAGGCGATGAATAATTGTGTTTCTCCTAAAGGCGAGGTTCGTCTTCGCTCTTCGGTTTCTCGCAGCTCCCCCTTTTTCAAGAATAACATTCCAAATCTATTTAAAGACACACATCCCAAAATAAAAAACGGAATAATGCCCAATCCGCTGACCAGGTAATTTCCTTTAGTAAGGAATAACAGCAATCCAAAGCAGCACCCTGAAGCAAGGAAATACACAACCGCTTCCCCTTTATATATCTTAAGGACACGGTCATAATATTCCGATATCGTCATAACCCTTTCACCACCAGCTTGTTTGGCTTTAAGCATCTATCATTCTAGTCTATGTATCTTCTATCAAAATTAGTCATAGAAGTCGTTTTTTAATAGTCTATCTGAATCTTTATCTTTTCAGCCTGCTGATGTTGTGAAAGATGGAGGGACATCCCGCCTGCCAAACCTAAGACAAAAGAGGCTGGGAAATAACTGGCTTTTGATAACGAAAAAAGTGAAATGGATGCGGTCCATATCACTGTTGTCTTGATTGGATTCATTTGTTCTTCTATTGCTCTTTCACATATATCCCATAGGTCATTAAAAATTCTCGTTTTCATTTTGATAGGATATCGTCAGAATTCTGTTCACTTCCATTCCAGGTTCTGCTTCAGCGAGTCAAAGTTATGTTCCTCAATTTGATTTAAGAACGGTATCTGGCCGGGTATCCGTGGGATTCAGGCAGATACTGTGAGTCAAAATGCAGGGTAAGGAAGTTGGCCTGAGACAGCTCTGCTGAAAATAGACTCCACTTCCATAAGGTATAAAAATACCCCTAAATCGTTCTACAATTTAGGGGCGATGATTTCTATAGATCAGGTTTTATCTACAGTCTAACAGCCAGGAGAACCTCCTCGCCAGCAGTTAAATTATTTAAAAAAACGAATAACGAACGGTATTTGATAATATTGACCGGTGAATGCTTTCACAGCGCCAATTACCGTAAATACAAGGATATAGATGCTTATTAGCCATGCCAGTATAATACCGATTCCGATAAACGCCAATATGAATGCAACGAGCGTATAAATGGTATAACTGATCAAAAAATTGAAGTATTCCTTACAATGGTAATCGACAAAGTCAGAATCATTCCTCTTAAGAAGCCAAATAACAAGCGGTCCAAATAAGACGAACACAAAGCTGCTTAAATAGACAGCGCCTGCCCAAATTTTATCATTGCTATGTACCATATATATGTCCTCCTCTGGTGTTGTCTCATCATTAATTACGTTAGAGTTCCCTATATAGTTTCAAAAATCACATACCAATTACCGGTAGGACATACAATGGTTGTAAAGCGAATCCCAGAGCTATAGAAAGGGTGAAAAATATGTTTGCTGAATGGAAAGCCATGATTCTTGGCATCATCCAGGGCTTGACCGAGTTCTTGCCAATCTCAAGTACCGGCCATTTATATATCGGGCGACATTTGTTTGGGTTGGACGAGGCCGGCCTCCTCCTTGATACGCTGCTGCATACAGGAACATTAATTGCCTTACTTATTTTTTATTGGCATGAGATTATGAAGCTTCTTCGCAATCCCTTCTCTAAGATGACAGGTTTGTTGATCATTGGGACTTTGCCGGCAGTCATAGCAGGCGTTTTGTTGAATGATTTCTTTGAGGAAATCTCAAAGACCGGCATCACAATCGGGTGGGAATTTCTTGTCACAGGAATCATCCTTTGGTGGGCAGATGTCATGCCAAAGCAATCGAAGGATATGAAGGATATCACCTATAAAAACGCTCTGTTCATTGGTGTTTTTCAAGCGGCGGCAATTTTCCCTGCCATCTCACGTTCTGGCTTCACACTCGCTGCTGGTTTAATGAGCGGACTGAACAGGGAGACAGCCGCCTACTTCTCTTTTCTTCTATCCATCCCAGTCATTTTCGGGGGGATTTTATTTAAGGGGGCCGACCTTTTGAACGGGTCAGTGGAGGCTATCAGTTTCAGGGGGCTGCTCGTCGGGACTTTATGTGCGGCGATATTCGGTTATCTGGCTGTTTCTTGGATGATTAAATACGTCAAAAATCATTCCTTAAAGCCCTTTTCTCTTTATGTCATAACGCTTGGCATTCTCATTCTTTTCCTGCAGACATTAGGGATTTTTTAGATCGAACAACCCAGAAAATTACAAATAAAATTTTTACGAAAAATGACGAAAAAAAACTATTTGCTTTTTGAAGAAATTCTTGTATGATACTTGCAGTAATATAATTTCATAAAGCAAAAATTAGGGAAGGCAAATGGTGCGCCACCAGTAATGGTCCTAGTGGGTTCGATTCCCACCCCGAAATTTTTTATCTACTTTAAAAAATTTCGAGGGGAAATCGCAGTTAGCGGCTGCCCTCATACGGAGGCGATCTGTATGTTGAAGAAACGTGATCTATCTGACTGTCCGGTTCTTTTTGATTTGATGACCCATCCTGATGTCTTTCCCTATGTTCGTCATAAAACGAAGCAATATGAGGAATACTTGTTCATCACCAAGCAGACAATCGAGGCGGAGGAACGCGGAGAGCTCATCTCACGCACAATCCTCGATGAATGGGGTAATCCTATCGGGACCATTACACTGTATGACATTTCTAATAATGCCGGTTTTTTAGGCACTTGGCTCGGGAAGCCTTATCATGGAAAAGGATTTAACGCACTGGCCAAACAACAATTCTTTGAAGAATTGTTTTTCAACTTAAATATCGAGACAATTTTCCTGCGCATTCGCAAGAATAATATTCGTTCCTTAAAAGCTGCATTAAAAATGCCCTACACGCTTGCCGCAAACGAAACACGAGCTTCGCTGTATGAGGAAATCAATGCAGAGGGACCTATATACGACCTTTTCGAAATCTCAAAGGATCATTTCATGCTGGCACAGAAGCGGTTTGATACCGAGGTTTCGGCTGAACTGTCCATCTATGGAGCAAAAGAAGCATAAAAAGTGCGTGACAGAGCAAAGCATCTTTGCAGCCCTGTCACGCACTTTTTTTTACATATGCGCCCCTCTCTTCTTTTCACTGGTTTGCTCATAAAGCTGCCGGAGTACGTATGTTTTGTAAAGCTCCAGTTTCCGGCGTTCGATTGGATGCTTCGTCACCCCAAGCTCCTTTAATTTTGCCACGTACCAGCCCTTAGATCCTATGTAGGACATTCTCTCCCCCCAATGCATCCTATACTCCACTCCTTTTAAGATTATGGGGCGACAATTGAGAATATTCATCTTTTTATTCTTCTTTTCTCTTTTTAAGATTATGATAGTAATTAAAGCATAAAGAATTCATTCGGAGGCTACATTCATGGTTCAGTCACTATTCACAAAAGAAAAAACATCCAAGATGATGATCGTTTTCCTGCCTATCCTTATAACCCAGCTCGGATTATTCGCGATCAGCTTTTTTGATACGTTCATGTCAGGTAAATTCAGCCCTGTAGACTTGGCAGGTGTCGCAATTGGAACATCCTTATGGCTTCCCATCTATAATGGCTGTTCAGGCATTCTTCTGGCGGTAACGCCCATTGTTGCCCAGCTGTTCGGACAAAGAACTAAACCTCAGTACATAAGAGAGGCGGTCATGCAGTCAATCTACCTTGCACTCATAATGAGTGCCATATTAATTGTTTTAGGATTTGCCTTCTTAAACTCGATGCTTGATTTCATGAATTTAGAGCAAGAGGTTAAGCGGATTGCCTTAGAATATCTAATTGCATTGTCATTCGGAATTATCCCTTTATTTGTATATACGGTGTTAAGATGCTTTATCGATGCTCTCGGAAGGACATCCGTATCCATGTTTATCACGATTGTGGCCCTGCCGGTAAATATCGCTGCCAATTATGCATTCATTTATGGTAAATTCGGTCTGCCAGCATTCGGTGGTGTTGGGGCAGGTATTGCTTCATCGATTACCTATTGGATTATTATGATCATCGCCATCTTGATAACAGCTTATGTTCATCCCTTTTCCCAATATGGATTGCTGCGCTCCTTGCCTAGACCATCCCTTAAGGAATGGAGTAATACGATGAAAATTGGGCTTCCTATAGGGATGGCCATCTTTTTTGAAACTAGTATTTTCGCCGCTGTGACACTGTTCATGAGCTCCTATGATACCATCACGATTGCCTCTCACCAGGCAGCCTTGAACTTTGCGTCCTTTCTGTATATGGTGCCATTGAGCTTTTCCATGGCACTGACGATTCTAGTCGGACAGGAAGTTGGGGCGAATCATTTCAAGCGTGCCAGAGAATACAGCCTAATGGGAATCTTCTTCGCTGTAGGCTTCTCCTGTATAAGCGCAATCATCCTTGTGCTGTTTCGTGATCAAGTCGCATACCTTTACACGAATGAACATGATGTAGCCATTTTGACAGCAAAGTTTTTGATATTTGCGATTTTCTTCCAGCTGTCCGATGCCCTGCAGGCTCCTATCCAAGGGGCCTTGCGAGGATATAAGGATGTCAATGTCACATTCTTCATGACCTTGCTCTCTTATTGGATTATCGGTTTGCCGGCTGGATATGTGCTAGCAAACTTTACATCATTCGGAGCATTTGGATATTGGATTGGCTTAATAGCAGGCCTGGCCATGGGGGCGACTGGATTGAGCTTAAGGCTCCTTATCGTCCAGCGCAGAATGAAAGCCTCAAATTAAATAAAAAAACTCGCAAGCCTGATTTCCACAGCCCTTGCGAGTTTTTTTAATGGTATTTAGAGAGGACGTTTTGGCCTCCTGTGACTGGGATGACAGCCCCTGTAATAAAGTCTGAGTCTTGTTCGCACAAGAAGGATATGACACGAGCGATATCAGACCCTGTACCAGGTCTTCCGATAGGCACATTCTCAGTCTCCGCGTTTCTGTCAGGCTCTTTCATTTCCTTATATGGATGTACGATATCTCCAGGGCATACCATATTTACGGTAATTCCATGCTCTGCCTCTTCAATCGCCAGCGTTTTCGTCAGCGAGGTCAGACCCGACTTGGCCGCCGCAAATGCTGATCGGTATTTCCAGCCTGGCGCTGTGTTTGATTGGTCAAACCCCATCGTAATAATGCGTCCCCATCCATTTTGCCTCATTGGAGGAATCAATTCCCGGGCAAGGAGAAAGAAGCTTGTCAAGTTCCCATTAATCATGTAGTACCATTCTTCTTCTGTATATTCTGTCATGGTTTTGCGGTCCTGAATATACGGTCCTGCGTTATGTAGAAGGATGTCAAAATGCAAGCCAAGCTTCCTGCATTCTTCCAAGAGTTCTCCGTGTGCCTCTCGCTTGACGGCATTATAAGGGAGAGCCCTGGCGCTTATCTGATACTTCTCTGCCAGCTCATCCATGAAGGCTTCCGCTCGCTCTTTACTATGGAGATAAGTTGTCACAATGGAATAGCCATCCTGAGCTAGTCGCTCAGCTGCAACTCGTCCAAGACCGCTTGCCGAACCGGTAATCAAAGCTGTCCGTTTCATCGACGTATAACCTCCAGACTCATTTTTCAAAAAGATTTCTTCCATCTTATTATACTGAATATTGTATGCCTATGACCATGATGATGATTAACGGAAAGGGCCCATGACGCATATAGTATCATTAACACAATCTGCTACTCGCGAAAGTTGAGGTGATATATTGTTCCCTTGGAATCTATTCCCTAACAATAAACAACAGCAAATGCCTGATTGGATGAAATACTTGAATCAATCAGGGCTGGAAAAACAAATGGAACAATTATTATCCATGTTATCGCCTGAGCAATTCGGAAACTTAATGAAACAAGGATTATCCAGCGGAACCGCTCAAGAAGCTGACCGCGATGAAGAGTCAAGAAGCAGTATTCAACCAGCCATTTTCGAAACCCATGATTATGTATTTGTTCGTTTGCCCATAAAAGAAGAGGAATTGCCGAGCCTCAAGCTATACCACACAAACAACCGGGTCATCCTAAGCGGCTTACCTCCAAATACTGAAGAAAGCTTGACCTACCCCCTTCCATGCCTCGTGAAGAAGAAAGGGGCTAAATCAAGCTATAAAGATGGCATATTAGAAATTATCCTCTTCAAAATTCCTGACTCCCAATACTCTGAAATATCTGTGCCTGAATGGTAATGAATAGACATAGCAGAGATCTATCTGCCATGTCTATTTCTCGCCTTGCAAGAACACAAGACCTTTATCACCTGTCTGTCCCATTATTTCCACCTTAACGAAACGAAGCTTCTTCTGACAATCCAGTATTTCAAGCTTGCCGTTTTCAATCTCTATTTTATGGATTGTTGAAGCATAGTGACCATTATCAGGACTGACATAAAGCGAGCCATGGATCGAGCGGTCATTTGGGTTAGCGATTGCAAGGGTGAAATTTTGCAGCCTTTGAATATCAAAAATAATATGTGCTTTCCCCGTTGATTTGATGAATAGTTCTTTTTTGATGTTGACATATTCATTCTCCCCGAGGCTCCTTGTCATGGCCTGAAATTCCCCTATATCCAAGCCGGCAATTTCCTTAATATGCAGTTCTGTCTGATTATGGGTTTCCTGCAGGTACGAACGTTCTTCTCGCTGAAGCCGGAAGATTTGTCCTTGATCGCGGATAATCCGGTTACTTTTTTCAGTTGACATCCAAATCTCACTCCCCTATTTCCGAGGATTCCTTACATATATGTATATGGCTTGTTAACCAAAAAAAGACATAATCAGATAGCTATTAGGGAGTTATTTCAAATTCTTCAGATGGCATGGAATGCATATCCCTTGCCGTTACATGTGTTGTGATTGTATAGCCGCCTTCTTCAGGGAAGGATTTCTCCATTTGATAAACGCCGTTCTCCTGATTTTTCACCTTGATGATCTCAGTGTCTGGATCCCCTTCACGGGCAAATTCAAACTCCACTTCCTTCGCATCCTCAACAGGCTTACCATCTTGTGTCACTTTTGCCTCAAAAACGACATTCTCATTCACCTTGGCAGGACTAGCTTTTATTGCAATCTCCACCTCTAAAATCCCTGAACTATGATTAGCTTGTTTCTTTTCACTCTCTATTGATTGGCTGCAGCCTGCCACAAGTAAAACCATCATAAGAGCTAATACCATAACTATGGCATTCTTTTTCATCCCTTACATCCCCTTTTTCCCATTCCATCGTTTCCCCTTGCATTCCCTTCTTGGACGCTTAGGGTAATGGACATGCATATTCCTTTCCCTTTTAACAAAAAATAATGTGAAAAGGAGGTCGTTTGTCATGTCACAGCCATATTGCTGTCCTAATTGCAAAACAAATCGCTCACGCTTTAACGTCATCGAGCAAACACCTATTTACGTGAAATTAGATCCGCAGTCCGGAACGATTGTCCAGATGTATGCTGATGATGAACTAGAGGCTTATCATCTTCCATACAAAGGACCCGGCATTCGGGTGCAATGCGCATCCTGCGGCTTAATAGAAGATGAGAAAACATTTATCGCCTTCGGTTCACGGCACATATAAACAAAAAAGGAATACGCTTCCTTTTGTAGTGTATCTCACTTCTAATGTAACAGGCAATGTTTCTATCCTATATAATTTAAAAGTCGAGCTATCTGCTAGATAGCTCGACTTACCTTCATCGAATTTCTTCTTTTCTCCATTAGCCTTCATTTTATATGAGTAAATAAAACCGCCATCCCCAATAACGAGGATGACGGTATTGTTATTTCTTCAGCTCTTCTACAGCAGCCTTCACCTGCGGATTATCCTTATTGATTTTTTCGCGCAGCTGATTCATTAGTTCAGTTGTTGTCTCACCGGTTACAACTCCACTTTCCTTAATACCCTGGTCTTTTTGGAATTGTTTTACGGCTGAAGCTGTGCTTGTATCATATGCAGTATCGACTGTTCCCGGGTCATACCCTAGTGCTTCTAGCATTTTCTCTATGTTTTCAACATCTGCGGAAGATGTTCCTTCCTTTAATTCCTCTTCTGGATTGACATAGGTTAAATTAGCATAAGCAGGGAGCTCAACCTTCACGTCTGGGGTAATTCCCTTCTTATGAATCCAGTTGCTATCAGGAGTCAGCCATTTGGCAGTCGTAAATTTAAGATTTGAGCCATCGTTGAAGTCTTGAGCTGATTGAACGGTACCTTTTCCATACGATTTCACACCGATTAGCGGAATATCAGCCGATTCCTTCAATGCAGCTGCCACAATCTCAGATGCGCTTGCACTGCCTTCATCAATTAACACAGCTGTTGGAAGGTTTACCTTATATCCGTTCCCGGATGCTTTTGTAATTTCTTTGTTGCCATTTCGGTCTTCCACCTGGTAGAGTATCTTACCGCCATCGACGAACATATTGGCAATTTTATGAGCCTGGTCTAACAGGCCGCCCGGGTTTTGTCTCATGTCGAGAATAACGCCTTTAGCTCCATCCTCTTCCGCCTTTTTCAAGGCATTTTCAACCTCTTCTGCCGTATTCTCAGAGAAGCTTGTAATTTGAATCTTGGCGATATCGTCTGAAACCATTTCAGAATAAACGGTTTCAATCGGAATGGTATCACGGGTGATTTCAACCTTCATGGTGCCTGATTGTCCTGGCCGTTGAATGGTCAAGTTTACTTTTGTGCCTTTCTCGCCTCGTATCAAAAGAACGGCATTGCTCGAGGACATACCTTGCAGGCTTTCGCCATCAACCTCAAGAATGATGTCACCAGCTTTTAAACCGGCTTCCTCAGCAGGTGCACCCTTTATTGGGGAAACGATGACGATTTGGTCGTTCTCTTGCTGAATCTCTGCCCCAATTCCTTCGAAGGATGAGGAGATACTCTGATGGAAGCTTTTTGCTTCATCGGTTGACATGAAATCAGAATATGGATCATCAAGGGATTCCACCATGCCATTTATGGCACCGTTAACGAGCGCATCCTCATCAACATCCTCAAAATAGTAATTCTCCAATGTATTGTATACTTCATAAAGTTTGGAGAAGTCTCCATCTGGATTACTTGAGAGGAGCGAGCTTCCGTTTCCGGTGTTCGACTGAGCTTCCCCCTTTAAGAGATATACGGTTGCTCCGGCCGTAAGCAGCACAAGAGCCAAGCCGCTCAAAATGATATAAAACCACTTAACCTTTATGTACCCTTTCTTCTCAGGCTGATTTAGTCCTGGTTCTTGTTCGTGTTCCTTATCCAACTTGATTCACCACTTTCATCGTCACATTTCAACTGAAAACTTACTCCATTATACCAAACTCCTGGTTCATTCTTCCACAAGCTGGACATATTCCTCAAAGGACAGTCCGAGCGAATAAATCTCTTTTGCGACCTCTGTTCCTACATAGCGGACATGCCATGGTTCATACATATAGCCAGTGATATTTTCTTTCCCCTCTGGATAGCGAATGATAAACCCATATTCAGATGAATGTTCCGCTAGCCATTTACCTGCTTCCGTATTTCCGAAGTCCTGGTTTAAGTTATAAAAATTCTCCGCACTGGAGACGTCCATTGTCAATCCAGTTTGATGCTCACTTTTCCCCGGCTCTGCGATAGCTTGCTGAGCATGCTCTGCACCGGAAGCAGCGACTTCTGCTGTATATAGCTGCTGCTGGCGTTCATAGGAGCGGAAGCCTGACACGGCAACAATTTCAACTCCATCCTCTAAGGCAGCATTAAACATTCTCGCTAAAGCTTCAGCAGCCTCTTTTCTCATTAATTTCTTTTCATGCTTTTCGTCAAAAGAAAACTTTACCTCAGGCTCAACTAGATCCTCTGCACGATAGCCGATTGGAAGGCTATACTCCTTATTGACAAGAACCTGTATATTCTCCGGGTTCTGGATATAGTTAATGCCATCCTTGGTTTCTATGATATTCAGCATTTCGGCCGTCAAAGCATACTCTTCTTCCTCGCCCTTCGTCTCCTCTTCTACAGGTGTCTCTTGCATATTTACCGCTTCTTCTGTTTCTTGCTGACTGTTATTCTCAAAAATACCGCATGCTGAAAGCAGCATAGTCATTGATGTCATCAACGCAAGAACTGGTTTCTTCAATAGTCTCATCCCTTATTGTTCATCCTCTATCTAAAATATGTAATGATAAAGGCTCCGGATTAACCGAAGCCTTCTACACTTTCCCTATTATACTTCAATCGCAGCATCTAAAGCTACTTCTATCATATCATTGAAAGTAGTTTGACGTTCTTCAGCTGTTGTTTCTTCTCCTGTAAGGATGTGATCGCTGACCGTTAAGATGGACAGCGCTTGTCTTCCGTATTTCGCTGCCAATGTATATAAAGCAGTTGTTTCCATCTCGATTGCCAAGATGCCATATTTCGCCCAAAGCTCATGATTTGCTTTGTCATTATAGAATTGGTCTGCTGTAAAGACATTTCCGACTTTTAAATTCAGCCCTTTTTGGATGCCTGTATCATAGGCTTTCTTCAATAGATCGAAATTGGCTGTTGGAGCAAAATCAATTCCATCGAACAATAGCTTATTCATATTAGAATCCGTAGAAGATGTCATGGCAAGTATAACGTCTCTGACCTTCACGTCTTTTTGAATCGCCCCGCAAGTACCTACACGAATTAATTTCTGAACATTATAGCTTGCCATAAGTTCATTCACGTAGATAGAAATGGATGGCACGCCCATTCCTGTGCCTTGAACGGAAACTCGTTTGCCTTTATACGTACCCGTATAACCAAACATATTTCTCACTTCATTATAGCAAACCGGATTTTCTAAAAAGGTTTCAGCAATGTATTTGGCTCGTAATGGATCACCCGGCAATAATACTGTTTCAGCTATTTCATTTTCCTTTGCTCCGATATGTACGCTCATCTTTGAATTTCCTCCTTAACGTTAGATTAACGGCAGTCTATCCAAAGATTACTATATCATAAGCTTAGTGAAATGAAAAAAGTCGAATAATTAAGACTTCAACAAACATGCAGACGGTTGACCTCTGTCCACCCGCCTGATTGGAGACGATAATACCGCTTTCGTTCATAATGGTCTACAATCATGATAATATCACCGCTCATTACGGTTCTTCCTTGATAATCTTTCGGAATGAGATCTTTTATATTAAACATTTTGAATACTTTCGATACAACGTCAAAATGGCTATCCCCGTTGATGATTCCCCTATATACCATCTTATAGCCCTTTCTGTCTCTTGGATGCTCTGTTTGGAATAGAGCAATCTCGTAATCTTTTTTCCTCAAGGCTGACCAGCTTAATCTCTTTGATTTCAACATAACTATCCCCTCCTTGAATCATTTAATTATATTAATTTCACAAACTTATCAAAAATTCCTCCAATGAAATATTACTAGTTTTGTCGAAAAAGGGGATTATATATAGGTTTAAAAAAGAACTACTCGAATTAGCTCGAATAGCTCATCTTTAGAGCGGTTCTATCTTATCCTGTTTTTGATTGGCGAGTTTCTCCAATTTCTTAATGGCGGTCTTCATGACCTTCTCATAGCTTTCATCCCCGAATAATTCCCTTAGAATCCGGTAATCATTGTATATATCAAGCAGATGGTTAATCATAGCTTGCCGCTCTTCATCTGTACCGCTTTCACTGGGCAGCTCCAATAGTTCCTTCCGCTTCCGTTTTCCTTTTTGGGAGCGTCTCTGTTCCTCTTGATATTTCACCAGGAACTTTTCTGCATCCTTGGCGTCCGCCAAAAATTTCAAGTCATCTTCACTGCATTCAAGCCATTCCTCGTCATCTATACGGGTAAGTTCATAGATGACATCTTCCCAGGATTCCTCCTGATAGCGCCATATTTCTGTACGAAAACCAATTACCTTAAAGATATCCTTTCCATATCCCTTCACCTGTACAAGATCGCCGAAAAAATACTTGTAATCTATATTGATATGCTCTGCATCAAATAATAGCCCTTCAAACTCTTGTAAATGAATGAGCGCAGATTCGGTGTATACACCTTCCGCTCCCTGGATTTCATACAGGAAGCTATGATTAAATTCCTTCACTTCCGTGACAATGCCGACAATTCCGTTAACCAAGATAACAACGGAATCTCCAACTGCAAACTTCGGTTTATTTCGTTTGCCCATTACTGACACCCCTTGCAGTTCGGATGAATTTTTATCAGTATATGCAAGCGGGATTAACAGGGAGAGCCTATAATTCTTATTGCAGATAATCAGGTAATGCAATCTCATCAAATCATGCGTAGAGTATATAAAAAAGCAGACAGTCTTCTTTTTCTAGAAAGATTCCTGCCTGCTTAATAGGACTATTTTTTCGCCGGGACGGTCAGCACAATTTTTGTGCCTTTTCCGAGCTTGCTCGTTATTTCAAATGACCCCTCTAGCTCCTCCATGATTTTCATGCTTGTCGCTATCCCAAGACCAGTGCCATGCTCTTTCGTTGTATAAAATGGTGTGCCAATCTTACTCAATACACCCTTCGGGATGCCGGGTCCATTATCCGCAATGATAATTCTCACCTTATCAATCGTGCTTTCAAACGAAATGGAGATGATTCCATCCTTTTGGAAGGCATCCCTCGAATTTTGTATGACGTTAATGATGACTTGATATAATTTGTTTCGATCCGTACTAATTAATTTATCACAATCATTATTTCGTATGATTGTGATATTTCTCTTATGAAGCTCTCCTCTTTGAAGGAGGATAATTTCATCCATCAGATCGTTCACATTATAATCCTTCACAACCAATTGATAGGGCTTCGAAAGGTTCAAGAGCTCACCAACAATCCCGTTCATACGATTTAACTCTTCGATAATAATATCAATATAATTTCTGAATACTTTTTCATCATAAGGCTGGTCTTTCATAAGCTGAAAGAACCCGCGAATGGTCGTGATTGGATTACGGATCTCATGGGCAACACCAGCGGCAAGCTGGCCGACATATTTCAGCTTTTCCGTTCGAAGCAGCTCTTTTTCCCGCTGCTCTATGGCCTCAACCATCGATTGAAAAGCACGGTTTAACACATTGATTTCATAGTAGGCACTTTCTTTTTTTGAGAATCTTTCACCCCTAGAATACATCTCAACTCGATCGACCATAACCTCAACCGGCTTAATGATATTCTTCGTCATATAATATGCGGCTGCAATTATGACACCGAGAATTGGGATACTAATGAGCAAATAGCGGATTAAAAGCTCTCTTAACGGGGCATAAACAGCCTTCTTCTCTGTTGTTGTCACGATATACCATTTTTCTTCCGCCATTTCCTTTGTTTCAATTGGATTAACGGCAAACAAGCTCTTGCCATCACTTGATTCCAGAAGCCGGCGCTTGGTCATCGCATCATTAATCTGCTCAATCGTCAGATTATTCGTTGTAAAGAAGTTGCGCTTCATGATATCCTGCTCATTCTGATGTGAAACAATCCAGCCATCCTGATTAATTACAAAGGCAGTATAAGGGAGCTTCTCCTTCTCAAATTCCAGCTTAGAAGCAACCCGCTCCCAAAGAAAGAAAACATCAAAGGATGGTGCAAAAACACCCGCCACCTCATCGCCCTCCGTATAAATGGGCGTACTAATCCAAAAGAATGGCTTCTCACTATCCAATGTATACACCTTAGACAAGAATGGCTGACCATTCATCGAGTGAGCAAATGATTCACTCTTAAGAAACGTTTCCCCAATCTCTGATGGATAAGTCTCGCGCCAAAAATCCCCCTCTTTGCTTACATATGTATAACCGGAATAAACCTGCTTCAGCCTTACGTATTCATCCAAGAATTCCAATGACTCCTTTTTGCTGTCCGTGATTCTGGAATTACGACTCAAATAGTTCAAGTCATTGATTCTTTCCTCGATAAACATATTCGCTGTATCTGTCGCATGGTAGGAGGCAGTTTTCAAAGTGATTTTTGCCTGATTTTCAAGCTGATGCTTTTGATTATGGAAGAAAGTAAACCCAATACACATTAAAGGAATGATTGAAATAATGAGTGAATAGAACAGCAAGCGTGTCTGTAATCGTCCTGGCATTAAAAAGCACCTGTTTCCTTCCTTAGATTCCAGAACAGCAGTTATAGAAAATCACCCAAAGAACATAAACAGGGTACCACCTATTTGCCGGCTTGCTCTATTTCCCGATATTTTGCAAATAAGCATTCCAAGCCTCATCAAATAGGCTCATATCGAGAATATAATCACCATTCATCTCTAAGTAATCGCTGATTTCATGATAGTCAGACGAATTCTTCGGAAACCCATGGTCATAGAACACATTCTCGGCAAACAAGGACATTTCCGTCTTCTTTAAGGCATTTCTGTATGTCATTAAAAATTGATAAAAAGATTTCATCTTTATTCATCTCCACTCTCTTGGCTTAATGCTATATCCATCATACATAATGACACATCATTATGTTACAAATGGTAAGCTATCAGCCCGCAAGCATTTTGTCAAATCACTGTTTAGCCTGCTGAAGCCAAGAGATACATCTATAAAGCCTATAACTTTTACCCTATCCTGTACTAATTAGTATACATGATTTATGTTAAATATGGTAATGAACGCAATTATTGGTTAGAGATATTTTCCCATAACTTTAGATATATTTTATGTAGAAAAGGACGGACAACGCCCATCCTTTTTGCTCATTATTAATTGCAGCAATAGAAAGATGCACCAATAATGACTAACAAGATGAAGAGAACAACAATTAACGCAAAGCCTGAACCGAATCCGCCTCCGCATCCTCCATAACCATAACCGCCATATCCATAACCGCCATATCCTCCGCAAGGATTTCCGCAACCATAACCGTACATTCGATCATCCAACTCCTTTTAAAAGGTCTCAATTACACTGTTACTATATGAGCTTTGCGCCCTCTGGGTATGTGCATTCGCCTATTTTTTGATTGTTTTTTATTCCAAATGTAGGTAATATGAAACCAGATATATACGGGGGGTGGGTCATATGGCTTCCAAAATAAAGCGCAGGGCTTTAATCACGCTTTCTTTCTGTGTCTGCGCGCTAACCATTATCTTTCTTTCGTTGAAGCCAGAAACGGTCGTCATGAGCGACCAAACCCTGTCTGAAAAGCTGAATAATGGCAATACGATTTATTATCTTGTTGTAGGTGACAGCATCGGCAGAGGAGCTGGTGCTGAAACAAAAAGAGATAGCTGGCATGCTCAGCTTGAGCGCCTCATTAAACAGCGATACGGTCTAGAAATGAATGGACAACACATATCTCAAAGCGGGGCAACCGCCTTTGAGGGTTTATACAAACTCCGCAATACCGAGCTTCTTTATCCCGCTGATATCGTCTTCCTTGTTTTCGGGGAAAATGATCGAAAGTATATGGAATCCGGTGAATTCGCGAAGCATTATGAGCTGTTGATTCGTGAGGCAAAAATGCGGACCCCAAAGGCTGAAATCATCACATTCATTGAAAGTCCCTTAACTGATCAAAGCATTGCCGATCAAATCCTTACTTTGAGCGAGTATTACGGTGCTACACCAATCAATATGCGGCAAGAATATGCGGAATCCGGTATGGATGTGAAAAGTCTTAATAGGGATAAAGTCCATCCAAACAAAAAAGGCTATGAACTCTATGCGAAGGCTATTCTCACAGCATTAGACGATTTTCCAAACAGGAAGGCCCCTTCATTAAAGCAGGCACTATATATCCAGGAAGACTCCCCTATTCATTTAACAAAGGCTGTTAGTGCCCAGCAAGGTTTTGAATTTGAGAATAAATATTGGGCTGCAGATAAAAAAGGAAGCTCTATTCGCTATACGGTCCGCGGCAACACAGTCGGTGCGATTATTAAGCGGAATCCGAACGGGGGCATGGTCGATGTTTTTATAGATAATCGCTATTACAGAACAATCAACACAAACTGGCCATTGGTAAAGGAACGAGCTATCATCATTGCGGCAGGACTTGAGACTGGAACCCATGAAATTGAATTCATTACTAATGATCGTGGCCTTCGCTTCAATGGACTTAATGAAAAGCCATTCCAGCTTGCAGGAGTCCTTTCAGCGACCATAACCGGCAAATAAATGACGAAGTAACGAGTGGGCTGGGATAGTATTTCAGTCAATGAAAAACCTGAACTATTAGATGATATTTTACATCAATAGTTCAGGTTTTTAATTTTTTTTCAATAGACTTGTTCACCCTGGATACCATTATTAATAACTAGTGGAATTTAACTGCGGCTACTTGACTGCTGTGAGAAATAGAGGAAAGGCTAAGACCCGTATACACAGCGGAGGAGGCTAAAGCCATCCTCCTAGCTGAATGCGAGTGGCCGCAGCATAATAGAAAGAACTTGTTCATGCAACGCAACAAAGCCGATTAAGGATCATCGTTCGTCTTTTTAGGATTGTTTATAAGCTCTGTTTCTGCCACATCTTATTGATTATTTCAAAGGTACCATCCTCTTGACGGCTGTCTACTAACTGCACTGCCGTTGTCCATCACCTGTTGCCCATCTCATTTGAGGCAAATAAAGAGGCCTTAGGAGGCTCATCCCTGCAAGATATAATCAAAGCACCATACCAAGAATCTTCTCAATCCTCTCAGTCTCTCTTTCTATAGCCAATTGATCACATAAACTTTGATGGATGGCCCGAAACTCAGAGGTCAGCAGCTTGATGACTGATATAATCTCATCTGGAACGGCGGTTGCATTCCATTGCCCTAGAAGAAATTTCTGCGAGTCTGTCAATTTACTTCTGTTCCCTTCAACTTTCGACCAATCTCCCATAGCATTAGGCTGATATCCAGCCGCCATATACCATCCCATTGCCACTGAGTGTCTAAGACCCTCGACATAATGGAGAGCAGAATAATACTCCCCTCTCATCAAACTTCGGTAGGCTTCATGAATATAGGCCAAAAATTTAGAACCCCAGGCTTCCAATTCTTCCATGCAGGGCTTATAGGTCAGCTGCATAGATTGTTCTTTCAATTTGGATAGGCGGCCGCTCGGATCATAGATAATTTTTATGTCTTGCAGAAAAACGGACGGGTGAACTCCCTTCATTTTGTAATAAAAGGCATCCACTTTCACAAAAGTCTCAAAATGAGCGACTGTATGAGCGGTCCAGGGATAGTCCTCAAAAAATAGGACACCCCCCACCTTCTCGCCCGTTCTTTTTTGCTCAGTCTATAAGCTTCAAACTCCTCATCCTTTACGATGATTCTGATGTCGATATCTGAAAATAAATCGGTGTTTCCCTTGCCGATGGACCGCCATAATAAACACCAGTGATGTTTTTATCTTTAAGTAAATCTTCTTCTATTACCTCCATCAAACGGCTGCGGTAAAACGGAAGCCCTTGATTTCTTTCATGATGTTTTGTCTTAAATTCCGAAAATCCCGCTCATTTGCTGACCATCTCCCTTATTCACATTTAATTTCCTATCTAGAAGAAGTTCTCTGTAAACCGTCAATTTCCTTCCATAAAAAAACCGCCTGAATTCATTTTTAGAATCAGGCGGCTTCCCTATAATCTATTTCTATTTAAAAAGACGTAAGTATTCTCCATAGCCTTCTTTTTCAAGCTCATCCTTAGGAATGAAGCGCAAAGCGGCAGAGTTGATGCAATAGCGCAATCCAGCAGGTCCCGGCCCATCCGGGAAGACATGGCCCAAATGAGAGTCAGCTTCCTTGCTTCTTACCTCAGTCCGAATCATATTATGGCTGAGATCCTGCTTTTCAAGGATTTCCTCCGCATCAATCGGCTTCGTGAAGCTTGGCCAGCCGCAGCCGGCATCATATTTGTCTTTCGAACTGAATAAAGGTTTACCGGAGACGACATCCACATATATGCCATCCTCCTCTGTCTGGTAATATTCATTTCTAAACGGGGGCTCTGTTCCGTTCTGTTGGGTCACATGGCGCTGCATTTCATTCAATTGGTTAATGCGTTCCGTGTATATGCCCATTTATCTTACCTCCAATTTTCCTTAATGAACCCAGCCCTGCCTGAGCTTATTTGATATGATTCATAATGTTCCTTGTTTTTTTTGTAAAAATCCTGGTGATAATCCTCTGCCGGATAGAATGTTTTGGCAGGCAGGATAGGTGTCACAATCTCCTTTTGGAAGCGTCCGCTTTCAGCCAATTCCCGCTTTGATTCCTCAGCCGCTTCCTTCTGACTTTCCGTCGTGTAGAAAATCGCGGTCTTATATGAGTCCCCTCGATCGCAGAACTGACCATCCGCATCGGTCGGGTCTATTTGGTGCCAAAATAACTCAACAATTGATTTATAGGTAATGACACTTGGGTCATATGTTATCTCAACCGCCTCGACATGACCAGTTGTTCCGGAACAAACCTCTTCATAAGTAGGATTTTCCTTATGGCCGCCTGTATATCCAGATATAACCTTTTGAACACCTGGAAATGTATCGAAAGGTTTAACCATACACCAAAAACATCCACCGGCAAAAATCGCTTTTTCCATTCAAAACCCTCCAATTATGTATTTATCTTTACTGGGCTATCCTCGTATAGTCACCGCTTTACCCGTTCATGCATATAGGTAGCATAAATGAATACACTGACAGGAGTGAAATATGATGGACCCAATTTCTTATTCACCGTACCCGTTCCCTTCTCAAATCCTCCCGTATGGCATGACTGCCTTCAACTCAGGTTTGAGCCGGAGCAATAATCCATATGAGACTATGCAAATACCTTCTTATTATAACTATACACATAATCTGGAAGAAACAAAAAACAAATGCAAGATTCGTTTTTATCACGGGACCCCTTATTGTAAAAAAGTTGATTTATATATTAACGGAATGAAAACATTTAAAGAAATTCCCTTCAATGCAGCCACCTCATACTTATCCTTGTCCCCAGGATCTTATTATATCGAAGTTTTTCCGACGGGGACTACTTATCCGCTCATCATGCATAGGAAAATCATGATTGGCGATACACCTAACACCCTTTTTCTCTCAGGGACTGAGGACGATTTAAGGCTAGCTGTCATACCAGAAAACCGCCATGTGCCCCATCATGAGTCAAAGGTGAAAACCCTTCACCTTGCCCCCTCCTATAAAACACTTCAAATCTGCGTAAAGGGCCGGGATGTTCTATACCAACGTCTCCCCTATAAACACCAGACAGATTATCTGGGCTTGACTCCCATGTCCATCGAATTTGAGCTGAAGGATGCGGATAAGAACGAGCCGCTGTATAATAGCGGCATCATTCAGTTCCATTCGGATAAGGTTTATATGATGATCATTTATGAGGATGAAACTGGTGGTCTTGGTATCAGACTCCTGGATTAAAGACAAGAAAAAGAGGCATATGGCTAATTGCCATAGCCTCCTTTTCTTGTCTCTCATTCAACCGGGACAAGCAAATTTAGCTGTATATCATCATTACGCAGGTCAAATTTCTTCGCTTCCACCGTGATGCCGCTTTTCAGATCCATCTCACGCAAGGATAGATAAATGGTTTTCTTACCCGGATTGATGGATACCCAATCCGGCATTTTGTACTTTTCATTGATATAGTTCAAGACAAATGTGGCCGGCAAGCTCATCTCCCCGATTTGAATGGAGCGGTGCCGCAGAATTATGTTGCCATCCTCTGTCGTGTAAGGTTCAAATAACACCTTTAGTTGTACTTCTTTTCCAAAAGCGCTTAGCGTTCCGTATAGCTCAAGATTATCACTCAATAATACCTCGTAATCAATAGGACTATCTGCTGCCTCTTCTTCAATATAATGATTGATCACCCGATTGAGATCTTCTTTATTCGAAGAGAACGGAATGCTGACCATCTCTTTATTTCTATTCAGCTCCTCTAAAGATTCCATATCCTTGATTGGCCTGGTCATCCAGTAGAACACTACACCGGCAAACACCAAATTCACAGCCAGCAGCGCAAAGAACAAACTCTTCCATAATCCCCACTCACTCATCCACTTCTTCATCGTTCATCACCCCATTCATTGCTCCCTTAGCATACAGCGTTTCTACTGTTTTCTCTTTCATCTCATCATAAATACGTGCAGCAATCAATTCATATCCCCTGTCATTCGGATGGAAATAATCCTCCTTATAAAGAAGGTTTTCATCAGATGCAGAGAAAATATCATCAATACGAATGAAGTAGGCATTTGGATCCCCGTTGGTCACTTCCATGCCAATCTCATTCCAGTCATCCATAATGATGTCGAGTTCACTAAACGCTGACATCCATTTGCCAAATGGATTATAAAGCCCGACAAAATAGATTTCAGCTTCCTGATTATATTGTCGGACAGTTCGAAATATTTTTTCAACCCTTTTTTCGTATGAAACAGACGCCTTTGAAAAATCACCCATCGTCAAATTGGTGAATTTATCTTTCACCACTTTCATAATATCATTACCGCCAATCGTGATGACGACCGCATCAGCATTCGTAATGTCCCTTTTGATTTGGTCATCTTGAAGGCGGCTCAATAAATCGCTTGTTCGATTGCCTCGGACTCCATAATTAGAAAAGTGAGCATCCTTTATTCCTCGATTTGTTTCGAGATAAGCGGAGAGATAGGGAATATAGCCCTCTTGTTCATTGCTAGCTCCCACTCCCTGAGTCAACGAGTCCCCCACCGACACAACTGACAAATTAGTCGGGATGAAGTCATCAGGGATTTCTTTTTTGAGCGATCTCGTTATATTAGTCTTAGAATGTTCGGCTGATTCCTTTCCGTTCAAAAATGGCAGACCACTGCAGCCAACTAATAATGTGACAAGCAATATAGAAAACATGTTTTTAAAAAACATAGATGCCACCTGCCTAAATAGTCCTTATGGTATATCATATGTTATAACTGCTCATGAAACATGGAATTTTGCTTGGTAATGTTTACTTTTTTGAAGAAAAAAAGACAGGATAACCTGTCCTTTACGATTGCAGCATTTTAATATGCTTAATTATGTCATCCATCGGGATATCATCCAAACCGGAATAGGATTGGACTACCTTTCCCTCTTGGTCAACGAGGGCGAAGCTCACAGAATGGATAACCTGGTCATTGCCGTCTGGCTTCTGGACAGTGACCTTAAAGCTCTCTTGCGAAAAGCTTTCAATCTCATCTTGGCTGTAACCGGTCAAGAAATGCCAATTCGTAAAGTCAGCATCAAATTTCTGTCCATATTCCTTCAATACATCTGGCTTGTCAATCTCAGGATCCACACTAAAGGAGATGAGCTGCACATCCTCTATGCCTTCTTCCGCTATCTGGTCCTGAAGTTTTTTCATATTGGCCGTCATCGGCATGCATACAGTGGTACAATTTGTGAAAATAAAATCAGCCACCCATACTTTTCCTTTTATGTCTTCGAGCGAAACATCTTTATTATCTTGATTTTTGAAGGTAAAGGATTCTACTTCATAATCAGTTGCATTAGGAATTTTTTGTTCATTAGAGCATCCGACAACTAAAAAAACCAAGATTAATGATACCAGCACTTTCAAATAAGTTTTCATAAGGACTCCCTGCTTACGCCAAAATTATATATCTAACTAAATTTTAACAAAAAAAGCATATATAGAGAAAGAGATTTGCCTATTTTCATATAATATCATTTAAATATTTTTATGTTCATACCGGTTCCTATCATTAGTCATTATCACTTCAATCTACGCCCATCTTTGCCATAATGGCTAGCAGACCATCAATCCCAACTCTGTCTCCTTATTCCAGGGAGTAAACGGCGGTTCCAAAACGATGGACCTGTTCATTCATCATCACTGTGTCTGTAATGGAATATAAAATGTATGAATCTAGCGGGATCACGTTAATCACCGTAAAACAGAGGGCCCATACAGGCTGATGATTCATTTTCATGAATCCAGCCCTCTCACAATGCTTTACAAGCTGCCTTCATTGATCAGAGACAAAAAAACTGCAGATTGAGCATGATATCAAGCCCAATCTGCAGCCCTTATTTACTCTGCATAGTACATGAAGCCAATTGCGCCAACACCTGTATGCGTACTAATGACAGGTGTCGTAGCATTAATCGTGACATCTTCTAAGGATGTCACCTCAAGGATTGCTTCCTTTAGTTTTATGGATAACTCCATCGCATCTGCTTCAGTAATGCCAATCCCTTTAATCTCTTTGCCTTCAGAATCTTGGAGCAATTGTTTCACAAGGTATTTCACAATCTGGCTCTGACTTCTCACTTTAGCTACAGGTGTGTATTCCCCTGTATCTAATGAAGCAATCGGCTTAATATTAAGCAAAGAGCTGAGCATGGCCTTGCCCTTTCCGATTCGTCCGCCCTTTACGAGATTATCGAGGGTATCGACAACGACGAAGAGTCTTGTCGCTTTTTGTATTTGGTCCATCCGTGCAACAATCTCTTCAGAGGTTTTGCCCTCTTTCGCCATCTTGGCAGCCTCAAGCACCTGGAAGGCTAATGCATGAGAGATGTATTTAGAATCAATAACCGTGACTTTACCTTCAGCCATTTGTGCAGCCGTTTGAGCTGATTGCACGGTTCCGCTCATCTTAGAAGTCATATGAATAGCGATTACTTCACTGCCATCTGCCGTTAATGAGTTAAACACTTCTAGAAACTGGCCTGCAGGAGGCTGTGAACTTTTAGGGAGTTCTTCTGACTGTTTCATTTTCCGAATAAATTCATCAGGGGCAATATCAATACCATCCACATATGATTCGCCATCAATCGTAATCGAAAGTGGCACAACGATTATGTCATTTTCTTCGAGTATATGCTTGGGCAAGTCAAGGGTGGAATCTGTCACAATTTTGATATTTGGCATGTTTTTCACTTCCTATTTTTTACGACTATGAACATTATACACTTTTTTGTAAATAAATTGAAATCAGTACCTTTATATGTAGATGACAATTCAACTGAAAAGTTAATCAACACAAAAAACAGGCTGCCAATCCTAATGGAATGTTAGCCTGTGCGATTATCATGTTCCTTGCATTTGGTTATTCTCTCGTTCATATTGTGCTTCTTTACGCAGTTTACGCTTATAGACGATTTTTGATAGACTTACACTGATTTCGTAAAGCAGTAAAAGCGGCACGGCAACAATGAAGTCAGATAAGAACTCAGGCGGCGTAATGGATACAGCGATGACAATCAAGATGAAATAGGCATATTTGCGAATCTTCCCCATGACATACGGGTTAAGAATTCCGAGCGATGTCAGGAACATCATCACGACCGGCAGCTCGAACAGGACCGCAAATGGCAAGGACATATTAATGATAAATTTGAAATAGCGTTCCGCTGTGTAAGCGGTCGTCATGACCCCTTCACCAAGCTCATTTAAGAAATTTAAAACAATTGGATAAATGACAAAATAGCCAAAGCAAAGTCCAGCGATAAACAAAAGAAATAAAGCAGGAATATAAAAAAGAGCTGTTTTTCGCTCGTAATCCTTCAATGCCGGTTTCACGAATAGCCAAATCTGCATGGATAAGACCGGGATCGTACAGGCAATGGCCACAACCGACGCCAGCGTGAAATATATCCAAACAACATCGCTAGGACCAAGTATGATAAGATCTTCTGTTAAGTTCCTCGTGAAAAACAGATAAATATCCTTCACGAAGAAGAAGGCCAAGCATAAAAACAAGATAAAAGAGCCTACTGTAATCATGAGCCTGGTTCTCAATTCCTCCAAGTGCTCGACCATATTTAATTCTTTTTCTTCCATTTGCATGAGAATTCACTTCCTTCTAGCAACAATTTAATAGAGGTGCGAGCATGACTCACACCTCTAATCAATGGTCATTGAGTTATTTTTTCGGGTCTCTCTTTGAATCATCCAAGTCACTCATGACTTCGTTGCTGAGGTCTTTTGTCGAATTCTTAAATTCTCGCAAGGTTTGTCCAAAGGCTCTTCCGATCTCAGGCAATTTCTTTGGACCAAATATAATCAAGGCTAAAAGCAAGATAAGGATTAACCCAGGTATTCCAATATTTGAAAACATTCTATCCCCTCCAGTATGATGCTCTCTTCCCATTATAATAGTTTTCAGAAATATGAAAAGGAATAATTCCTATTATTCTCCATTATTTCAACATACTAGCGAAAAAGAATACCGAAGAATTCCTCTAAATCAACAATTGATGAAGGCTGCTGCCATTTTCGACAACGATAAATGAAAAGCCCTTCTTCTCCATCCTTCCCATGAGTTCACGGTAGTCTTCCTTTCGCTGAAGCTCAATGCCGACAAGCGCAGGACCGTTATCTTTATTATTCTTCTTCGTGTATTCAAATCTCGTTATATCATCCCCAGGTCCCAAAACCTCATCCAGAAATTCTCTTAAAGCCCCTGCACGCTGCGGGAAATGAACGATAAAATGGTGCAGCAGCCCCTCATACTGAAGGGATCGGTCCTTAATATCCTGCATCCTGCCAATATCATTATTTCCGCCGCTTATAACACAAACGATATTTTTCCCCTTGATCTCTTCCTTATAGAAATCGAGCGCCGCAACCGGCAATGCTCCCGCCGGCTCAGCAACGATAGCATACTCATTATACAGTTCAAGGATGGTGCTGCACACCTTGCCCTCCGGAACAACAAGGCAGTCATGAAGAAGGCTCTGACAAATCCCATATGTCTTTGAACCGACCTCCTTGACTGCAGCCCCATCGACGAAGCTATCAATCTCTGGCAATCTAACAATCTTGCCCTTAGCAATAGCTGATTTCATCGACGCCGCTCCTGAAGGTTCTACGCCTACACATTTCGTCGCCGGAGAAACACATGTCATATAAGAGGACACCCCTGCCATAAGTCCGCCGCCGCCGACACTTCCAAATACATAATCTAGCGGAACCTCGCTATCATGCAGGATTTCCACCGCCACAGTGCCTTGACCGGCAATAACATGCTCATCATCAAATGGGTGGATAAACATGCGCTGGTCTGCTTGCTCTGATTTCTTCGCCTCCGCATAGGAATCATCAAATGTGTCACCGGAGAGGATGATTTCAACGAACTCACCTCCGAATTTTGCCACTTGATTGATTTTCTGTTTAGGTGTCGTAGTCGGCATATAAATCTTCCCGTGAACGTTCAGCTCATGGCACGCATATGCGACACCTTGAGCATGATTACCCGCACTTGCGCATACAACCCCATTCTTCAATTCGTCCCGAGAGAGGCTCATCATTGCATAGAAAGCCCCACGCAGCTTGAAGGAGCGGACATGCTGCAAATCTTCCCTCTTCAGATAGACCTGGCAGCCATATTTCTCCGATAAACGCTGATTCAGCTGCAAAGGGGTATGAGCCACCTTATCCTTGAGTTTCTGGTAAGCAATAAGAATTTGTTCAACCTGTACCCCTTGTGTAGCCTTTACTAGATGACCCATTCTCTTTCCTCCAAACTTTTCTTAATTTGTAAATTATAGCAGGTCTGAGAGATAAATCAACAGAATTATTTGAAAATTCCATTTTTTATCTATATAAAAACCGCCGAGACAGATATGGCTATCTAACTCGGCAGCATTTCGTTAAGCTCCTTTTACGTGCTGATCTCTTTCCTCATTGATGGCAGCCTTTATTTGATTCGCAACCTGCTCCATTCCCGCTTCCTCATAGTACTCTGCGGAAATAGCCGGTAGAATAACCAGTTTAACAGTTCCTGGCTTAATGCGGTTTTGATTATTTTCGAACATATCCGCTGATCCTTGAATCATGAATGGGACAATCGGTACCTTAGAATCTTTGGCAAGACGAAGACTTCCAGCCTTGAATTCTCCAAGCTCCTTGCCTCTGTTGCGGGTCCCCTCAGGAAAAATCAAGACAGAATGGCCATTTTTCAGCTTTTTAATACCATCTCGAATGGACTGAATGGCCGCCCGCCGATCACTGCGATCCAGGAAAACGCAATTCATCATTTCCATCCAGCCAGCAACTATGGGGATTTTCTTAACTTCAATTTTTGAAATAAATCCGAACGGCTTTGGAATACCTGCCATTAAGACAGGCACATCAAAATCACCTTCATGGTTTCCGACAAAAAGCACCGGACCATCCGGTATATTCTCTAATCCAGAAACCTCAAGCGTGCAGCCAGAATGCTTTAAAAACCCAGCAGCCCACTTCTTTGGCACCACTTGAATCTTCTCGTCATTTTTCGCATTGTTTTCAGCATGAAGCTTTTTAGCTTTTGCGAGACTTGGAAGGCTGTATAAAAGATAGCCGCATAAATAAAAGAACATATACACTAACCGAAACATGATAAAAGTAAATCCTCCTTAGGAAATTGGGGTCATTCTTCTATATTCTTGGAAATAATAATCATATGGATTCTTTTCATCCTTTGGTCCTTTGACGGAGGAAAGCTGTTCCCAGCCCTCTTCAAAATCCACCTGAGGAAAATAAGTGTCGCCCTCAAACTCACTGTCAATATAAGTGAGGTATATCTTGCTTACATAAGGCATGAACATTTCAAATAAAGCCTGTCCTCCAAAAATGATGCACTCCTTATCTGACTGTTCAGCAAATCGGATAATCTCTTCTTTTGTATGAAAGACTTGAACGCCTTCATGACTCCAGCTTTTGTCCTTCGTTAAGACAATATTGACTCTTCCCGGCAAGGGTCTCCCAATGGAATCAAATGTCTTTCGTCCCATAATCAGTACTTTCCCCATAGTTGTTTGCTTCACATGGGCAAGATCTGCAGGAAGACGCCATGGGAGCTGATTATTGATTCCGATAACACGATTCCGATCATATGCTACGACAATTGAAAACATATGTACCTCCAAGTAAATGATAGACTTATTTCCATTATAACAATATATTCAAAGCATTACTTTATTGTAGAAAAATAAAAAGCACCTGTAAAGGGCTTTCTGACTGTAGACAAAATCCAATAAGAGTTTGGTCTACAGGTTTTTTATACTCTAGCACCCTATTTGGGCGTGAAAGCTATTTTCGGCAGAATGGACTCGCTTTCCGTGGGGGAAGCGCTGAGCCAGCTCGCCTTCGGCAAGAGCTGTCATCAGCCTGCCTCCTTCTCCCACAGGAGTCTCGCCCATTCTACCAAAAATAGGAGTCTGCGCTTCATAAAAATTAGCGCTAACAAAACAGATATTTCCTCATTTTAGTACAATGGAGTTAACGATTCTTATCGAAGGGGATGATGACATGTTAACCAAATATACCCCTAAAAATCGCGAACAATTAGAAATGATTACATTAAATCAACTCGTACCCGAGAACCATTTGGTTCGGAAAGTCGAAGCCGCCATTGCCCAATACCTGATGGAAAAGGAAATTCGCCCTGCTTTCCCTTATACAAGACCTAAAACAAAAGATGGCTTCTTGAAAAAGACCGAGTTTATCTACGATGAATATTACGACTGTTACCTTTGTCCGGGAGGACAAGAGTTACCCTATCGTACGACCACAAAAGAAGGTTATCGTCAGTATGTATCCAATCCTCTGCACTGTAAGGACTGTCCATTTCTGTCCCGCTGCACTCAAAGCAAAAATCATCAGAAAGTGATTCAACGCCATGTATGGGAGGAAAACATGGAGGAAGCTGACCACCTTCGTCATACAGAAGAGAATAAAATCATCTATGCAAGGCGCAAAGAGACAATCAAACGAGTCTTTGCCAATGCAAAAGAAAAGCATGGGATGCGGTGGACAACCCTAAGGGGACTTGAAAAATTGTCTATGCAGGCGATGCTTACTTTTGCTGCCATGAACCTGAAGAAGATGGCCAATTGGCTGTGGAAAACGCCAAAATGGCCTAAATAAAAGAGCAGGAGAGGTCTGTCTAGGGAGGAAATATCAAACAATTTAAAATAGACTGAGAATAAATGCATTCACAGTCCATTTTGTCTACAGTCTGAAAGCCCCTGTAAAGGGCTTTTTATGTTAAGGTATGGCACAAAAGGATTTCAAAGTGTCATTAAGTTTGCTCCCGTAGAACATGCAAGATTCCCTATTCCCAATATAACTTTTGAAGGATTGTCTCAATCACGCTCGCCACGGCAGCGACACTTAATATCGCCAAGAACCATATCGCAATCACCGGAAAGATTGCATAGAATGCTACCAAGAAACCGCTCACCCATATACCTGTGCACCAATAGCAGCTAATTAGTTCCCCAATAAATTTCCTTACGCCCTTTCCCCTAGGGACGAAATACACGGTTTCCCCTTCAAGCTCATTCTCTGTCACTTCTTCCAAAAAAATCATGCGCAATCTTTCCGTTATAGTATCAAACACAATTAATCTTGTCAGTCGAAATGCCGCAAGTCCAAGCATGCAAAGGGAGAAAAAATCCATCTCCAGCAAAAAAGCACCCCCATGTATCCCAAATCAACACCAAATTCCTGGAAAATAGGCAATTTAATCAAACAAGATAGGTGAAATCTACATAGTCTGTTAAGGAAATAAAACACCAAGGAGGAAAAATCATGAGTTGCGGTTCTGAGTACGAAACACAAAATTGTATTACCGATACTTTGCTTGCAATTGTAGATGCTCAAGATAAAGTGGCACCTTGTAAAAAAGAAGATGAAACTGGCTGTGATCGTGCTATCAATGAATTAAAAGGCGGCCATAAAAAATCCGATTTCAATACAATCCCAATCATCCTGCAATTGAAATGCTCTGGAAAGCCTTTCAAAGGACAAAGCGGTGTTAGGGAAAAAGGACATTCATCGAAAATCAGCATTGTTTGTTCATCTATTTTCCGGGTTGTAGATGTAGATCCAGAAAACCATTGCGCATCCCTTGAATTGCTAGATACTGAAATCAAGCATGGTAGCGACTCTACATCATCTTTCGATTTATGCGATGAAACCATTAAAAACCTTGCTGGTACTGGTGCCTTCATCACTGTCGACCTTTCTTCTTTTGCTTCTGTTTCTTGCCTGCCTCCAGTCACGCTTACCTAACCATATGTTGGAGACAGATGAAACATGTACTCAAATTATCTCGAAATTTTTTGTCCAGCCTGAGGGCCTAAACCTCAGGCTGTTTTTTGAGTCCTTTTAACCGATAGGCTTGGCCGCACCGAATCCGTAGGTTCCATCGATAGAGGTTACTGTTTTTGTTTCTTACTGGTTTCATTTTCTACTGTATTTTATTAACCAAGCCCTCCATTGGTTTGGACAAAAACCTTATTACCCTAAATATTATTCATTTATTAAAGCTAGGAGGTATTTTAGAATAAATAGATGAAGGTTAAAGCCTGCTCTCAACAAACATTAAGAAAAATGGTTTGGACGGAATCCAAACCATTTCTCATGTAAATGTGAAGCAAATACAGATTGAACTGATTTGCGGGCAAGAGATTAGATTTACTTTACAACAGCTTGACATCCTCAATATCATCAATCGGAATGGATTGGAGGACCTCACCAACTCGCAATCTTATCATTTCACCACGTTTGCTTTCAATGATGGCATTAACTTTCTCTCCTTGAATCGTCAGCTCACAAAGCGGTTTCGGTACGACAAGCGGGTAGCGCGCCAATCTCGTGATTTTCGTTTTTACGTTTTTCTTGTGATTCTCCATAGATTCATCTTGGTACCTATCTTGATCATGTGCCACGACTATTTCCGCTTCTCTAATAGCATCATCTTCCAAAAGAACTGGCCCCTCTTCCATGGCTGCAACTAGTTCCTCCATCTTCTTCATAGCCCTCGTTTGAATGTTACCGGGAATGTTAAATTCCGATGAAAGCTGATTCACTTCTTCCTGGATTTCCTTCTTGGATTGATCCATTACGGTTTTTCCTTGTTCAGCTTCTAACGGGGCAATCGGTGTTTCCACAAAGACTTCCCTGCTATGAAAAATTTCTTGATTATTTTGGGCAGAGTGTTTTAATTCGATCATTGGCTGAATAATATAGAACAAAGGGGCAACTGTGCCGCCTTTCTGTTCATTCATATGGACTCCTCCGTTTCACATAAATGTCATTCATGATATTTATATGCAGCAGGCTCCTGTCCATTGACAGATGAAAATAAAGAAACCGGGGCAATCCTCGCAGATGCGAGACAGCTCCGGTTTCTTGGCTTTATACGGCAATAGGCGCTTTGATGCTTGGATGAGGATCATAGCCCTCAATCGTCAAGTCTTCCATCTCGATATCAAAAATAGATTGCTTGTCCGGATTAATCTTCAAGGTTGGTAGATCACGTAACTCGCGTGATAGCTGCTCCTTTACTTGCTCAATATGGTTTGAATAAATATGAGCATCACTAATACTGTAGACAAACTCGCCAACCTCTAGCCCGCATTCTCTTGCAATCAAATGCGTAAGCAATGAGTATGAAGGGATATTGAAGTTTGCGCCCAGGAAGGAATCCGCACTGCGCTGCAATAGGTGGCAGCTAAGTTTGCCATTTGCCACATAGAATTGAAACATGACGTGACAAGGAGGCAATACCGCCTTACTTCCTTTCGCACCTGCATTGATAACATCCTCTGGATTCCATGCATTTACGATTAAACGGCGTGAATCTGGATTTGTTTTAATTTGATGAATGACATCCTTCAGTTGATCAATCCTCTCACCGCTTGAAGCAGTCCAATTACGCCATTGCTTTCCGTAAACATTGCCCAGGTCTCCGTATTTTTCCGCAAATTCTTCATCATTGAGTATGCGTTCACAGAATGCTTTCATTTCCGCTTGGTATAACTCATTGAACTCTTCATCTACTAAACAGCGGTTACCGAAATCGGTCATATCTGGACCTTTATATTCATCTGATTCGACCCACTTTTTGAAGGCCCACTCATCCCAAATATGGTTGTTGTGCTGAAGAAGGTACCGGATATTAGTATCCCCTTTTATAAACCATAAGAGTTCGCTCGCAATCAAACGGAAAGGCGTACGCTTTGTCGTAAATAAAGGAAATCCTTTTGATAGGTCAAAACGCATTTGATAACCAAATACACTAATCGTGCCCGTGCCAGTACGGTCTTCTTTTTTTACGCCATTATCTAAAATATGCTGTAAGAAGTCCAAATAAGTTTGTTCTAACTCGTTCGCCATTTTACTTTACCTCCGTATGTTTTCACGTCATTTATTATATCATGATTTGCAATCACTACGATTCTTACTTTTTTGTTAGGCGGGATTGAACTCAAGCACCCATTTATCCGAGAAATCAATTTAGGTTTAAAAGCTGAAGAATGCGTAAAGCTATATTCCGCTCTTTCCCTATATATGGATAGGAATGTATGTGGATGGCAGGGTTAAAATTTAATTCTATGATTGAATAAGGAGAATGTTCATCTGACAGCTCTTCAACAATCATATCAACACCGCATATATTCGCCCCAACCGATTTAGAAGCGTCTACAGCAATTTTTTTGAAGAACTCTGGCACTTGATTGGTGACATCAATGCTATCTCCGCCAGTAGATATATTAGAGTTTTCGCGTAAATATTGTACTTTCCCTTTAGGGATAACAGAATCGATTGATAGATTTTGCTGTTGAAGGAAAAGCTTCATGTTATCATCAATCTCAATTTTCTCAAGGGGCGTTTTATACCCGCGGCCCCTTAATGGATTTTTATTTTTTTGGGTAATTAATTGTTGAATCGTTGAAATCCCATCACCTTTCACATTGGCCGCTACCCTATGCAAGACAGCAATCGTTTCATCACCCATGACAAGGAATCGGTACTCCTTCCCCTTTATAAAAGGTTCAATAAGAATAGCTGAATCTTCCCGAAAAGCTATTTCCAAACCTTGCACTAAACTCTCTTTATTCGCTCCATCAGCAAAAATGGAGATTCCCAAGCCGAAATTGGTAGATTTAGGTTTTATAACCAACGGCTTGTTGATCCAACGATTAAGTGCCTCTATAGCAGTCTCTATCTCAAAAAACTCTTCACCCTCAGGAGTTTGGATGCGATTTCTTTTCAGAATTTGCTTGGTTACACTCTTATTTTCCATGATTAATACCGAAACATACTGATCCTTGCTCGTCTTTGTCGCTTGTTTTACATATTGAGTATTATCTTTTTTTGACAGCTCAATGAAATTCTCTCTTCTATCCATTATACGAAATGAAATACCTCTTTTAACACTTTCCTTCAAGAGGATTTGGGTGGAAAGTTCCATATCTGTGTAAGGCTTGAATAAAAAGCGTTCCTGGAAAGCTGCCTCTTTATGTTTTTTGGCTAATTGCAGATGCGCCTCTATATACCCTTTTTCTTGGCAAAGCTTAGTCAGCCTATGAGCATATGTCTTTTCATGGTCGTTCATTATCTCTTCTTTTGCTTGAAGGATTTCTGCAAAAGGTAAATCATATTGTTCGTTCATATCTTTCAAATCATGGATAATTTCCATTCCCCAGCTTTTCAAGGATACCTCACAACCATTATGAAGGAGCTTAAGCTCTGGATCCTGACCTTCCATAGCTGTTTTTTGAAGGTTTTGCTGGCTCTCTAATTGCCAGTTTTCATAGAAGCTCTCTTCTTTTTCTAAGCAATACAATAAGAACAAATGAATGAAATCCAAATCATCCTTGCTGAGCCCGCTTTTTTCAAATGGATTGATATCCACCGTACGAAGTTCAATATATTCAATCCCTTTTTGCCGCAAGTTATCAGGAGAATACTGCCCTGTTCCTTTCAAGCGTACCTGTGTATATAATTCCCTAATATTTCTAAGCTCTCCTTTATCGATATAGGCTTGAATGGAATCTGCATATTTTTCAATAGAGTTATAATCCAGTTGGATGAATTCTTTATTTTGATAACCGCAAATACTATTTCGATAGGAGGTTGCCTTGATGTTCGAATAGGTTTCAGCAGAGATTTCCTCAAGCGTCTCCACACATTGTTTCTCATATGTTTTATGGATGGTGTTTGCAGCACCTAGCATATAAACTAATATCCACTGGTGACGCAAGTAGTTGCGGGTCAGCCTCAGATATAGAGCATCCTTAAAATCCCGGAAGGATATCTGATGCTCCCCTTTCCGATAAAGGGCTTGTAACAAGTCATCTCCAAGAGAGAAATTAATGTGCATCCCAGAAATGAGCTGTTTTTTGCCCCCATATTTATTTCCTAGATACTCCCTATAGCGTTCATCTTCTTCTTGATTTGAAAAGATTGCTATCGGTATATCTTGATCTTCTGGTACAGAAGCAGGCATCGATTGCGGCCAGATGTATTCATCTTCTAGCTCTAATGCTGCTATATTGTACAAGGAGTCTAAAAAATCTATCGCATCATTTGCAGTATGAAAGACAGGCGTAATCAATTCTAACTGGCATTCGGAAAAATCCGTCGTGATATAGGGGTTTTCTTTTTTGTCGCCAAATACCTCAGGATGGGGAGTCAGGGAAAAGGCTCCAGTATTGGTTACACGCAATCCTTCCCGCTCTAGTCCAAAGCTGGCATCCAAAATTCGTTTGTTGGAAAGGTTAGAGAAAAGATTAAATTTCATGCTGGTATTTCCTCCGATATATGATATTGAAAAAGACAAGCGATACAACGCCCTTAACGAATGAAGATATGGCAATACTCCACCAAATCCCGTCAAGTCCAAGTTCAGGGATAAGTATGATGGCCAAAGGTATTCGCATAAATGTGAAAATAATCGAAATGGCCGATGGTACTTTAGGCATTCCAATCCCCGTATAAACGCCCGTACAAATCATTTCCATTGACATGAATATTTGAGAAAGACCAATAATCTCCAAATACGCAGCAGTCATGGCAATGGTTTCCTTATCGCGCGTAAAGAGTCCAGACAATTCTTCTGAGAAGAAGATAAAGATTATACTGGTTAAGAAAGCATAGGTTATGCCAAGAAATAAACTGACACGGAAGCCTCTTGAGATTCGTTTATATTTTTTTGCCCCGAAATTCTGACCAATAAAACTGCTCACCGCGCCATTTAAACTGCCCATGACAATAAAGGTAACGGATTCAATTTGAAGCCCGATCTTTTGAGCAGCAACTGCATCTGTTCCATAAGCGGCAATCAAAACAGCCAGCACAATATTGATAACCGTGAACAGTACCCGTTGAATCGACATCGGAATTCCCAGATTCACGATTTCCATTACCTGGTGAAGGCGGAAATGAAGAATATCCTTATTGAATAGAATGCCTCTGGCTAAATAGACAAATAAGGAAAACATAAGTATTTGCGCAATTAGCGTGGCAATGGCAGCACCAATAACGCCCCACTCAAAGGTATAGATAAAAATCGGATCCAGAATAATATTGAGCAAGAGACCAAAAGCACTAATATAAAAGCTTTGTTTATTATTACCGAAACTACTGAACATTCGGATAAAAAACGTATTAAAATAAGAGAAAAACAACATAATAGCGGACACTGACAGATATTGATAGGCTCCCATTTGTACAGCATCATTATTTAAATCCAATAAATCCAAAAGTTGATTACCAAATAGCCATAACCCGATTAACGTGATAATTCCAAAGAGAAAGTTTAATAACAAAGAACTGCCGATATAGGAGGCATTCTCCGCCTCATTTTGATTGCCAATTGAATGGGCAATTTTGATTCCGCCGCCCACGACAATCATCGCTTGAATGGCATAGCCTAAATTGATGAAAAAGCTTGCCGACCCTACGGAGGCAATCGCATCAGAACCTAAGCCTCCTACAAAAAGCATATCTATAAAGTTATATAGAAACTGAAGCAAAGAACTTCCTATTAGCGGCAGAGACAAAAGAGTAATGACAGAAAGTTCGTTCCCAGTTGTTAAGTCTATTTTTTTCATGTTACCTCTCCTAAACTAGGTTAGCAGCCATACTATCTAAATTGCTATGTTTATGTATTGAAAGGATAGATTGATAGCTATAGTCATCTATTGCTGGAAAATCTAGCTTTCTTGCTTGCTTCATTTGGCTAAACAAAAAGCGCACAGGCGCCACCGTATAATCAATTACTTATATAAGTCATAACTTATATTACATTTTCTATCAATACTTTTCAAGCAGCAAAATGATTGGCGATGTAAAAAGTGATAGATATGACACTAGTAAACGTAAAAGACCATCAAGTTGTCCCTGATGGTCTTCTCTCTCTATATTAGGTCCATTAATCACGAATGATCCTGACCTTTCGATAACCACTATTGGCTTTCAAACTTGTTTAATTCCAATTCCCTAAAAAACGCATAGGTCAATGGTGCATCCTCGTATAACTTATTCCTCGTTTCATCCTGATAAAAATAAAGCGTAAATGCCTCCGCGAAATACTCTTCCGGATGGTCGAGAAAATATTGCCTGTTCGGAAATAATTGATTGACTTCCGTATGCCAGATTGCCTTGAACTCAGCCGAATGGCTTATATCTGATAATATAATTGAATCAACCGAGTGTGCAAGCTCATGAAGCTCTAGATTTGCCGATTCGTGACCCTTTCCTCTCTCACTTGAGCCGACTTTCACCAATACGGTTCTTCCCCCGCCCATACCCGGCACGTCATCCCAATATGTATTGGTATACCCTCTAGGCATGACACCCTTTAAGTGTGCAGCTTCCGGCTGATCAGTCAATTGATTGGTGAATAATCTTATCCGTATGCCATGACTCTCTATTTTAGCTAATAGATATTTCGGCAACGAGCTGATTCTCTTGATGATTCCCTTTGCAGCATTCCAATCCTCTTTATTATCCGGTAAGATAATGATAGCTGCTAGCATATCAGGATTAGCGGTTTCTGGAGTGTGCGCATAAATATATTCCGCCTCCGCATAATTAAAGCTGTAAGGCCATATGATAACCGTGCTCAATACAAACAGCGCCATAACCGCAATGCCATACCTTATTTTTCTTCCCATACTTAACACCTTCTTAGGAGCGTATTGACTATGATAAAAGAATTGTTAACACCGCCTGCCAGCCATGTCTATTACTCTATCTTTCTATGGATTGAGAACGACTGCGAAGCCGAAATAGGCAAACTAGGAACCTATCCCTTCCAAAGAGGTGTCTATGTATATATAGGCAGCGCCAAACGGAATCTGATGAAACGCATTGAACGCCATGTATGTTTAGAGAAGAAGAAGCGCTGGCATATGGATTACATCCGTCCATATGGAACAATCCTAAAAATTATAACATATGATGATTCTTTAACTGAATGTGAACTTGCTGGTAAATTCATAGCAAAAGGAGAGATCCCCGTTCATAAGATGGGGTCCTCAGATTGCAAATGCCCTTCTCACTTCATTTATTTAGGAGACCCCGAGATTCCTTTGTCCGAGGCATATATCGATAGCTTTTTTCAATAGGCTTGGATTTGTGTACTTGGTGATTTTAGAAGCCTTTTTGATTTTCTACGAATAAGAGTTCAGTGGAGGATAAAAAAGTTGGATAACTCATTTTATATGAAGGAAAAAGCCGATTATTTTTTACAAGAATTGAAAAAATGGGCTGAATTTCAAAATCATATAAACGGCGCAGCAGTTGTGGGGTCATTCGCTAGAGGGGACTTTCACTTGAATTCTGATGTCGATCTAGTCATTATCTCAATGAATCAAGAGAAGACCATACAGTGTATTATGTCAGAATTTATGCCGGATTCGATTGGTGAACATCGGCTGGAGCATTGGGGACCATTCGTAACTTCACTCAGAATATTTTATTCTAATGAATTAGAGGTTGAATACAGCGTGGCAACAAATGCCTGGGTGATGGAGCCCCTTGATCCAGGAACAAAAAATGTGGCTGAAAACGGATTTAAAATACTCCTTGATAAAGAAGCGGTATTTTCAAGTGTTATAAAGCATTTAAATGAAAAATCCAAATGAAGGTTCACCTAAAACAGAGCCTTCCAATTAAACAAGCGGCATGGTTGCTTCCCTGCCGCTTGTTGTATATTTACATATTAGCTGTTTGATGCTGATGTTTCTTCCGATAATGATGCAGCCCGATTGCCCCGCCAAATATGGCAGCCAAAATCGCAAAGAATATGCCATGTCCCATATGAATTCCAAAGATTGATAGAAACATTTTAATAGAAATGACGGCAATGAGGATAAATGCGGCACTCTCTAATTCAGGAATCTTCGTAATTAATCGCAGGAATATACCGGCTACTCCTCTCATCATTAAGACACCGAGGATACCGCCGACAAATAAAATCCAGACCTGCTCACTGACGCCAAAAGCTGCGAGGATACTGTCAACGGAAAAAGCAATGTCCATTAATTCTACTGACACGACCGTTCCCCAAAACGGGCCGAAAAGACGAATAATGATTCCCTTCTTATTAAGCTCGATTTCCTCCCCTTCAATCTTAGGCCTGCGAAAGAAATGATCGAAGGCAAGCCAGGCAAGATAGGCAGCACCCAATACTTTCACCCAAGTTAATTTGATGAGGTAAACCCCAATCCCAATGGCAAGAAAGCGGAAAAAGTAAGCGCCAAGCAACCCGTAAAACAAGGCTTTCTTTCGTTGTTTAGGCGGCAAATGTTTGACCATCACCGCAAGTACCAAGGCATTGTCGGCTGAAAGCAGCCCTTCCATGACAATCAAGGTTCCAATCAGTCCCCAGCTGACAGGGTCCGTTAATACGTTTATCCACATTTCCCAATCAAAAAAAGAGGCATATGTATCAATCAATTGCATAAAAAAGTCATTCATAGATGTTTTTCATCTCCTGTTTTCACCCTTTGTATAGAACGAAAAAATACGTTGTCCCCAACGTATCTTCCCTTAGTCCCCATGGCAGAAACCTTTTTTAGCTCAACCATTTTGGCGGGGTATTTTGGCTCCAATAAATTCTCGCAATCGAATGATGGGCCGTGAAATTGTCTTTATAGGTATGGTAGTGAAACTCAAACCAATGGCCTTCCCCAGGAGGGCGCTCCCTCCTTACATGGAAGCGAATCAAATCTTGCTGGGTCTCACTGTCATATAAATGAAAGATTTTCTCTCCTAAGCCGCCGCTTGGCCTTTCAGAAATCGAGATATCTGATAACCTTTCATGCGGATATTCTGCAGAGAATTGCTCTAATGCTGCCTGCATGCCCGGCAGCACCACAGAATAGAATTCATTCTCGATAACCGGGGCAATCCGCGGGCCAAATTTTTCAATCGATTGTGATTCTGCTTGACTCACCATAAAAGAAAGAAATTCGCCTTTTGGGTCAGCCGGCGTCTCTGCCGCTACAATATCGTGCGGGACGTCGGCTAAGCTATACGGCTTGTCCTTCACATCCTTGGCGCTTGTTCCCTCGTACCAATCCTGGTATTGAGAAGGCGATATCATTCCAAAGCTCAAGACGGAAAGACCAACGACCAATGTCTTCTTCAGTATTCCGGACCAGTTCTTCATCGATTCACCTGCCTGCTATATGGCTCTATCGAAACCAATTATCCAAAATTTTTTAATAATTTAATTCTATCACACCATAATGGAACTTTGCAGACTTTCTTTTATGAACCGTAAAACCAAACTTTTCAAAACGATGACTCCTGAAATGATCCTTCATGACCACGCGCTTTTTCGCTACCCTCTTCGCATGCATGATGGCTTCTTCCGGGACATCCTGATAGGAAGCAAACCCTCTTAGGCCTGACATATTTGCGCTTTCTTCAACCGTTTCCGTGAACATCGGGTCAAGATAAACAACATCATAGGAGTCCGTCTCCGCCTCGCGCAAAAAATCACTATAATCAGCCTGGACCATATTAATTCTTTTTAAAGCATCTTTATAGCGCGATCCGCTCTCTTCGTAATGACGCCTTCCTTCACTCATAATGAAATGAATATATGGATTGACTTCCAATCCAGTCACTCTCCCGGCCTCTCCTGCTGCAAAGGCAGCTACCCATGCATCAGCAGCCATACCCATCGTGCAATCAAGTAAAGACATCCCTTCATGCAGGCCAGTGATTGCGAGAAACGGATCTGCCTCACCTCGTTCAATTCGCTTCATCCGGATGGCGGCCATGTTCGGATGGAAAAACAAAGGCTTATCATCTCCGGTCCCATATAGTTCCGTACGAGCTTTCCCTATCACGATACATGGCTTTTCGTAAATGGCCTGAAGCTGCTTGATTGTCCGTTTCTTCCTTTCTACATAGGGAAGACCCAGTTGGTCAGCAGACATCCTGGCCTTTTGATTTAATTGTTCATTTGTTCTTTCAATCGTTGTGACAAACAAAATCCTAACTCCTTTTCCTGGTTTTGATAAACGAAAGAGAGACTTCCCAAACGGAAAGTCTCAAGCATTCTTACTTGCAGTATTTAGAAAAGGCGCCCAATAAATTGTCGCGGACATCTTCAAGCGTGTAACCCTCGATTTCATGTCTTGGGATAAAATGAACAACCTCATTTCCTTTGAAGAGAGCCATCGAAGGACTTGAAGGAACCTCCGCGATATATTCTCTCATTCTGGCTGTTGCTTCTTTATCCTGACCGGCAAAAACGGTCACGAAATGATCTGGTTTCACCTCAGCCTGGGTCGACTGAGTCGCAGCTGGTCTTGCAAGACCGCCCGCACACCCGCAAACGGAATTAATGACTACAAGCGTTGTTCCTTCCGCATTCTCCATGAATGCGTCAACTTCCTCCGGAGAAGTCAATTCCTTAAAGCCCGCTTCCGTCAGTTCTGCTCTCATTGGCTTAACCATTTGTTTCATATATTCATCATATGCCATGGACATGTATATACCCCCAATTTCTTACTGTTCTTCTGTTAGGATACATCAGAAATCCAGCAGTTGCAAGGATTGAAGAACATCTAGACCGCCCAATATTCGTGGGATGCTTCACCTCTCTATGCTCAACCAAATCTGTCATACCCTCCTATTTGATAAACGGAACACTCGCCCTATAAATTCCCGTCTGGATTACCAGCTTACTCTTTATGATTACAGGCAATTCCTTTACCAAAATCAACATTAAATAGCTTCTTAAAAGACTATAAGCTAACCCTACTACATGCCTATTAACCTGAAAGACATTCTCCATAATCAGTCGTCCCAATCTTAATTTGGTTACATTCATAAGCTACTTTTAAAAAATATTAAAAAATTTATTTTTATATGATAGGATATTCCTTCAATTAATGTTAAAATGTTCAATAATTCTAAATATACAGATAAATATACCTAATTGGAGATGATTGTTATGACTGAAATGCGCAGTAACATGATAAAAAAAGGAGTAGACCGCGCCCCGCACCGAAGCCTTCTAAGGGCAGCAGGAGTAAATGACGAGGATTTCGGCAAGCCGTTTATTGCGGTTTGTAATTCATATATTGATATTGTACCGGGCCATGTTCACCTGCAAGAGTTCGGGAAAATCGTAAAGGAAGCCATCCGAGAAGCTGGCGGCGTTCCGTTTGAATTTAATACGATTGGTGTCGATGACGGGATAGCGATGGGACATATCGGCATGCGCTATTCTCTCCCAAGCCGTGAAATTATTGCGGATTCAATTGAAACAGTCGTTTCTGCTCATTGGTTCGATGGAATGGTGTGCATTCCGAACTGTGACAAAATCACCCCTGGCATGATGATGGCCGCACTGCGCGTCAATATCCCAACTATATTCGTCAGCGGCGGTCCGATGAAAGCAGGTAAAGACAAAGATGGCAACGCTCTTTCCCTCACCTCTGTTTTCGAAGGTGTCGGGGCCTATCAATCCGGACAAATTGATGAAGCACGGCTTCAGGAAATTGAACAGGTCGCCTGCCCAACATGCGGATCCTGCTCAGGCATGTTTACCGCAAACTCGATGAATTGCCTTGCTGAAGGTTTAGGTTTAGCATTGCCTGGTAATGGTACTATACTCGCCGTAGCAGAGGAAAGAAAGGATTTTGTGAGACAATCTGCCAAACAATTGATGCAGCTCATCAAGCAAAATCTAAAACCGCGTGATATCGTGACAATGGATGCAATTGATAATGCGTTTGCCCTTGATATGGCTATGGGCGGTTCGACCAATACGGTTCTCCACACACTTGCATTAGCCCATGAAGCTGGCTTTGAATATCCAATGGAACGCATAAATGAAATTGCGAGCCGCGTACCCCATCTGGCTAAAATAGCGCCAGCATCTGATTATCATATTGAAGACGTGCATAATGCTGGCGGTGTTAGCGCCATTATCAATGAATTGCTGAAAAAACCTGATGCCTTGAAAGGAGATTGTCTAACAGTATCCGGCCAAACCTTGCGGGAAAATGTTGCAGGCTGTGAAATTTTAGATCAGGATGTCATTCGGCCTTTGAGCAATCCGCATTCTGAACAAGGAGGATTAGCCGTTCTGTTTGGAAATCTGGCACCAAACGGCTCCATTATTAAAGTTGGAGCAGTTGACCCTGAGGTTGGCGGCTATCACAGGGGCCCTGCCATTTGTTTTGACTCCCAGGAAGATGCACTATCAGGCATCATTACCGGCAAAGTAAATGAGGGCGACGTGGTCGTTATTCGTTATGAAGGTCCAAAAGGCGGTCCGGGTATGCCGGAAATGCTCGCTCCAACCTCGCAAATTGTCGGAAGAGGATTAGGAGCGAAAGTCGGATTAATTACAGACGGACGTTTTTCAGGAGCATCAAGGGGAATTAGTATCGGTCATATTTCACCGGAAGCAGCTGAAGGCGGTCCGATTGCATTCGTTGAAAACGGAGATATCATTGAGCTGGACATGAATAAACGGACCATTCAATTGGAGATCTCTGACGAGGAATTTGAACAGCGCAAAGCGAATTGGAAAGGCTTTGAACCTAAAGTGAAGACAGGCTATCTCGCACGCTATTCCAAATTAGTCACTTCCGCCAGTACGGGCGGTGTGATGAAAATCTAAGTCAAGGCAAGTAAAAGCACCTGAATTAGCCCTTCAAAAAAACAGCATCGGATAAATCCGATGCTGTTTTATTACTCCATCTATTCTTATTTATCTTAAGGGTCCTCATAGGTTGATAGATGCTCTTACAGGGCTATTTCGTCTGATTACTCGACTCAACCCCTTCACAGAATCCCCGCTGCAATGCTTGCCTCTTTAATATGGCTAATCGTGAAAAATAGTGAAAGAAAAAGCAATGTAATCCTGAATTAGCAAAGTGAAAATCTAGCAAATCGGGAAACTGCTAAGCCCCTTCCACCCTTCCTCTCAATCTTCTAATAAATGCAATCGTTTATTCAGGATTTTTCCGAACAGGGTTGCACATAATTGCTGAAATAGCATGCCAAGCACGACCGGAACGGCAGCAGATGGAGGGAAATAGGCTGTTGCAAGGACGGCTCCAGCACTGATATTACGCATTCCTCCAGAGAAGGTCATCGAAACGATGGTTTCCTTGTTGTGCCCTGTCATTTTAGCAATATAGAAGGAAATCAAGTAGCCAGATATAGCGACCACTAACACCGTGAGCCCGACAAACAACAGTTTTATATCCATTTCTTCTTTAATATATGGAGCGATGACCGCTCCATTTAGCATGACGACAAACCCAAGCCCAAATTTCGTCAATGGTGTTAAATATCCATCCAGCTTAGTGATCGTATCCTTGCCTGCGAAGGAGTTGAAAAGCATTCCAAGCAGGGATGGGAACACAACCATCCACCATAATCCCTCCATGATTTGCAGGGAGTCTATATGGACACTTTCTCCGACCAGTACCGAAAGATTGAACGGTACGATGAAAGGAGATAGCAATGAGCTAATTAAGATGATGGCTAAAGTTAACGTGCGATTCCCGTGATAAATGACGACCCAGACAAAACTTGTGATGCCGGCCGGAATCGTCATGGCCAAGACGATGCCTGTTACTGTATATTGGTCATTTGGGTATAATAGCTGCCCTGCCCCATAAGCGAATACCGGCATAATGATATGCAGGGTTATCAGCGTGATAATAATCGGACCCGGGTGCTTAACAATGGCTTTGAAGGAAGAAAAACTTGAGTTCAGGCTTCCCGAAAAAGTCATAAAAGCAAAAATCCACGGGATTAGGGCTGACATCCATATCAACTGATCGGTTAATAGGAATCCGATAATGAGACAAGCTGGTATGAAAAAAGCCATAATGGAATTCATTATTCTGTTAATTGATTGAAGCATGTGTACATCTCCTTGGTGTTATCTCTATATGAAACGAACAGAAAAATGCTGCCGGAATCATACCGGCAGCGAGCATTCGTCTTTATTTCCCTTTTCGCGCCTCGGTCATTTGCTTCCATACAGAACCTAGCGCTTCTTCGCCTTTTTCTATCCGTTCAATGGCCATCTTCACCTGCAAGGCCACCTCAAACTCCTCGTCATCCTCTGCTTCACGGAGAGCTGGCAAGGCGGATTCATCCCCTACCTCATACAAATACATCGCCGCTCTCCAGCGTACGAGCTTGCTAGAATCTTTGAGTGCTTCCATCTGTGCAGGTATTGCTTCCGGGTAGCCCAAATCGGACAGACAGTCACCAGCCGTTCTTCTTACTGTCACACTCTTATCCTTCAACCCCTTATACAAGTATGGAAGGACTTGTGTATCTTCTATCATCCCAAGATAAACAACTGCGAGCCGTCGGATGGAGGCTTTCTCATCCTGAAGAGCTTTATCAAGGAGCGGAATATCATCAATGGTCGGATCCTCCATCAAATCTAACGCTTTAAAGCGTTCCCGCCAATCCGGATGATCTAAGTCCTCTGCTGTCAGCTTCTTTCTTTGCACCCTTCTGATTTCAATGCTTTCGCTTTTTGAATTCTTTGCATCCTTAACAAGCTGATCCAGGCGCTCAGCCGGATATGTCGCTAGCAGTTCATCCATGACCTCCTGGCCAATCTGATCCAAATTGCCGTACCTGCTGCCATAATCACTCCACTTTCGGATTAAGACCGCATTGTCCGTGCCAAACTGAGCTTGCTTGAACGCATGAAGGAACTCATCAGGCATGGACCATCTCTTTTCCTCAAGATCGCTGTTTGCCTTAATTTGAATCGGAATTCCCTTGAACATCTGGATTTGGACCTTCACTTCTCCAAATCCTTGTCCAGTTGCTAATTGGCTCAATCCGCTCTGCTGGTCGCCATCGCCAAAAATCGTTCTCACCTGCATCAACAGGGCTGGCCAATCATATTTCGCATTCCGTTCGACCGCGAGAAAGTCAGCGACATGATAAACGCCCTTGACCCCTTCAATCTGCAGGATATCTTTGATAAAAGGCGGGGCTGTCTCAGCCGCATCCTTTTTGTAATTTGTGCTTTTGCCCATTGGCAGCTCTTCATCGAGTATGACCTTCATTGTGTTCGGGCTTGGTGTTGGTTCAATAGATAATATTTTCATATAAGTAAAATCCCCCTGACCACTTATCTCTAGGGGGATTGTAGCATATTTAGGCGAATATTTACATTCGTATGATTTTTAGCTCTCCTGCTTTTCAGATAAATATGTCCAGCGTTCAATGAGGAATTCGAGTTCCTCATTTAGCCTGCTCTCTTCCTCCGTCAACCTTGCGGCAAGCTCAAAATCACTTCCGGTATTCGCCAATTCCGCTGCTAGCGCCTCAAGTCTCTCTTCTACTCCGGCAATCTTTTCCTCGATGCCTTCCCATTCGCGCATCTCATGATAAGAGAGGCGTTTTTTCTGCTTCGATTCATCTTTCCTTGCTGGTTTTGGTACCGCACTTTTTTGCTCGGCAGCAGATTCTTTTTCCTGGGATTGCTTCCATTCGAAATAATCCGTTGCCTGGCCAAGGTATTCATTAATCTCGCCATGTCCATTAAATATCCAAAGCTTCGTACAGGTTTTATCAAGGAAATAGCGATCATGTGATACCGTTACGACGACACCCGGAAAATGCTGCAAATATTCCTCTAGAACCGTCAGCGTTTGGATATCCAAATCATTGGTCGGCTCATCCAAGAGGAGCACATTAGGTGAACCCATTAATATCTTAAGCAAATAAAGACGCCTTCTCTCACCACCGGATAATTTACCAATGATGGTTCCGTGCGTGTACGGCTCAAATAAGAAACGCTCAAGCATCTGTGCTGCTGACACTCGTTCCCCGTTTGCAAGCGTAATGGCCTCGGCGGTTTCACGAATATATTCAATCATCCGCTTGTTCAGTGGAAGGTCTTCATTTTCCTGTGTGTAATAGCCAATATTGACCGTTGTCCCCCGGTCTATCTCACCGCCGCCAACAGGAATTTCGCCAGCGAGCATTTTCAGCATCGTAGTCTTACCGCTTCCGTTTGAACCGATAATCCCTATCCGGTCACCTTTTTGCAAAATGATGGAGAATGGCTTAAATAGAACCTTCTCCCCGAAGGATTTCTCCACATCCTTCAGTTCAAGCACCTTCTTGCCAAGTCTTGAAGAGGAGACATCAAGGCTCAAATCGTCTGAACTGCTCGTTTGATTCGTCTTTTCCTGGAGGCTTTCAAAGCGCTGAATTCTCGCCTTTTGTTTCGTCGTCCGCGCCTTAGCGCCTTTTCTCATCCAAGCGAGCTCGTTAGCGTACAGTCTGGATAATTTATGGGCTGCCCTTGCCTCCACTTCATCACGAATGGATTTAATTTCAATAAACTTCTCATAGTTCCCCTCATAAGAATTGAGGATACCCCGATCAAGCTCCCAGATTTTCTTCGTCACCTCATCAAGGAAGTATCGATCATGCGTAACGAAAAGAATCGAGCCTTGATAGCTTTGCAAATATTCCTGAAGCCAAGCAATACTCTCATAATCCAGATGGTTTGTCGGCTCATCAAGGATGAGAAGGTCCGCTTTTTCCATTAAGGCTTTAGCTAAAGCACATCGTTTTTTCTGGCCGCCTGATAAATGGCCCATCTTAGCGTTAATATCTGTTATCCCCAGCTTATTGAGCATGATTTGCGCATTGGAATGAATCTCCCAGCCACCTTCAGCATCCATCTTAGCCTGCAGACTGAACATTTTATCAAGAAGCGCTTTATTATCAGGGAACTGCTTCATTTCTTCAAGCAATTCCTCATATTCCTTTACTACACGAAATACCGGGGAATCGTTACGATAAATAAAGGATAAAACCTTCTCATCGTCTTCTACCTCGATATTCTGGCCAAGATAGGAGATTCGGTAGTCCTTAGGCTTATCAATAGTACCGCCATCTGCCTCTTCTGCCCCTGCGATGATTTTCATCAAGGATGACTTTCCTGTCCCATTCAGTCCAATCAATCCGATTTTTTCGTTTTCGCTGATGGAGAACTCAATATTGTCGAATAATACTTTTTCACCATATTCCTTCTTTAAGCCTATGCCCTTTAATACTTTCATTCTTTCCATTCCTTTTTAAACTGACAGAGAAAGTCCTGCATGAACTCATGCCTCTCTTCGGCCATTTCTCTGCCTGTCTTTGTATTCATTAGGTCTTTTAATACTAGTAATTTATCATAAAAATGAGCCACGGTGCTACCGCTGCCTTTATCCCTCATTCGGTCGTTAAGGTCATCCTTATGACAAATCATCTGGCCGCTCTTGGCTCCATAGGCAAATGCCCGGGCTATTCCGATAGCACCCATGGCATCCAGCCTGTCGGCATCTTGGACGATTAACGCTTCAGGAGAAAGCAAAGATCGTATGCCCTTCCTATAGGAGATATTCGCCGTATCTGTCAATAGATTCTGCATGAGGTCTTGTTGAACCCCCATGTTTATAAGCCAGTCCTTTAGCGTGTGGGTGTGCTCTTTAGATGCGAGTTTATCATCATCGACATCATGCAGGAGAGCGACTAAATCAATATAAAGCGGGTCCCCTGCCCTCTCATGCTCCCAAATTAAGAAAGAAAGCTTGCGAACCCTCTCCATATGAAGCCAGTCATGGCCAGTCACTTCCTCTTTAAACCGGTCCTTTACGAAAGCCTCTGCTTCTTTTATCAAATGTTCCAAATGATCGATTCCCTTCTACTTCTCCAGCCATCCAATTCCAACTGTTCCTGTGCCGGCATGAAGGACGAGGGCTGTTCCAAGCGGATTTGTACTGACTTTAGCATCTATATTCCCGGCCTCGACCAAGTCTTTCCATTCTTTAGCCTGACTTTCATCTCGACCGTAAAGCATAAAGATTTCCTCTATTTTCCCTCTTGTCTCGGACTCCTCCAAATAGCTGCTGATTTTCTCCGTTGCTTGTTTCCATGTCCGCACCTTTGTCTTGATTTCAAGCTTTCCTTCCTCAAAGGTGACAATAGGCTTAATTTTCATCAAGCTCCCCAGTAAATACTTGCTTGCTGATAATCTTCCACTTTTATGCAGCTGCTGAAGAGAGCCGATCCATACGAAAATCTTTAGTTTCGATTTAATCGCATGGATGCTCTGGATGACTATCTCAGGTTCATGGAAATGATCCCAAAGCTTGATGGCCTTTTTCAACAGGAGTGTTAATGGGTAGGACAAAAAGCTCGAATCCACACTGTAGACAGGGATATTGACCATTTTGCCTGCCTGTAGGCTTGTTGAATAGGTACCGCTTAATGCACTGGATACATGAATAGAGAATATCAAGTCATATCCATCAGCCAGTCGTTCATACAACTCAACAAAATCCCCGACTGATGGCTGTGATGAGGAAAGGATATCTCCATTATCCATTGAGCGAACGAGATCTTCCGTCGTCAAATCAACACCATCGAGATAGGATTGACCGTTAATGATCAGGTGAACAGGCAAAACATACACATGAGGATGCCTCTTCAACTCCTCATCTAAAACCGCAGAGCTATCCGTAACCCAGGCTACCTTTTTCATCCTTCTCCTCCTACTATATGAATATACCAATTTCGTTTGCAACTTATCCCCCTAGTATGAGGAATCCCTCCCGGCGGGAGGGATTTTCATAGTAATTCAATGATGCTTTGTTCGACCTCAGACATTTTCGTAGAAGGAGCAAATCGCTTGATGACATGGCCATCTCGGTCAATCAGGAATTTGGTGAAATTCCATTTTATTGCTTTTGAACCCATAACACCAGGGGCTTTTTCCGTTAAGTATTTGAATATAGGGTGGGCATGCTCCCCTCTGACATCAATCTTGCTGAACATCGGGAAGGTTACACCATAATTTGTCTTGCAGAATGCTTGAATATCCATATCATCGCCTGGCTCTTGCGCCATAAATTGATTACATGGAAAACCAAGAACAACAAAGCCTTTTTTATTGTATTTCTGATAGAAACCTTCTAATTCCTTATATTGAGGAGTAAAACCGCATTTACTTGCGGTATTGACAATCAGCATGACTTGACCGCGATACTCGCTTAATGAGATATCATGACCTGATATTGATTTAGCCTCTAAATCATAAAGAGTCATATCATTATCCTCTCCATTCGTCTGGTTTGCGGGCTACATCCCCGTACTTAAAATATGCTGAATCTCCTGCACATACGTAATTAGCAAGGAAATATCATCCTCATAGATTGGCTTTTCTCTTTCTATTTCAATCGTAACATAGGACCCGTCTCGATTATAACCGATTGGTACATGCTTAAAAACGCGATAGCGATGCCCTGAATCCCATTTTTGCTTCAAGATATGAATATTCTTAAGCGGGTGCTCCGGGTCAATAAAACGAAACGTAAATTTAAGCGTACAGCCAGGATTCCTTTTCGAGAAAGCAGGCAGTTTCTCTTCAGCAAAAGCTGACAAGGAGGCCGATAAAGAAAAGGTACATTCCATATCCTTTTCCTTGTCAGCATCATATCTGACGATTATCTCAAATTTACGTGACATATGGGCTAGGTCAATAAAGTCATGCCGGTCAATGACAGCAATGTCACCGTCAAGGTCGAAATCATAAAAAGCCCCTTCTGCGACGACCTTCAAATTTTCAAATACAGTTGGATCAAACAAGCGATCACTCCCAATACCCCTAAGTATTAACGTGCAGCTGATCTCCACCTCTCCAGCTTGTAACAGGCGGGAGACCAACTCCGCGTATATTTCAATTCATTCAGCGAACAATCAGCTGAGATAAGCCTCATCTTGATTGAAGTCCCCTTTTTCTTGTCAGAAGAGACCTGCCGCATTTCCTTTAGCATCTACATCCATTTGCAAGGCTGCAGGTTTTTTCGGCAGACCCGGCATGGTCATCACATCACCAGTCAGAGCGACAATAAAACCAGCCCCGATGGATGGCTTTAATTTTCTGATGTGAATCGTGAATTCTTCCGGACGACCAATCTGACTAGGGTCATCTGAAAGGGAATATTGGGTTTTCGCCATACATACAGGAAGTTTCCCCCACCCTTCATCCTCAAACTGCATAAGCTGTCTCCGTGCCTCTTTAGAGTATTCAACCCGGTTTGCACCATAGACAATGCGTGTTATCTTGCTGATCTTCTCGCTTATCAAATCAGTATTGTTATAGAGCCTTTTGAAGGATGAGGATGTCTCTTCAATCAGTTTCTCAAGCTTTTGAGCTAAATCTAATCCGCCTGCTCCACCTTTTTCCCACACCTCTGTCAACGAACAAGTATATTGATGTTTCTCGCATAGCTGAAGGAATAGAGCAATCTCTTTCTCTGTATCACCTGAGAATTTATTCATAGCAATGACAAACGGCAAACCAAAAGCTGAAATGGTCTCACAGTGCTTCACCAAATTAGAGAAGCCTTCCTCAATTGCCGCTAAATTCTCTTCTTTCAAATCTTCCGCAGGTACTCCGCCGTGTAACTTCAAGGCTCTAAGCGTAGCGACGATGACGACTGCATCAGGCTTCAAGTCTCCGGCAGCGGTTTTGATATTCAAAAATTTCTCCCCGCCAAGATCTGCGCCGAAACCAGCCTCTGTCACGCAATAATCCCCAAGCTTCAAGGCCATCTTCGTCGCAATAACACTATTGCAGCCATGGGCAATATTCGCAAATGGGCCGCCATGTATGATCGATGGAGTATGCTCAACTGTCTGCACGAGGTTCGGCTTAAGTGCTTCCTTCAGCAATAACGTCAGGGCTCCTTCAACCTTTAAGTCCGATACAGATACCGGCTTATCTTCATATGTATATCCAATGATAATCTTTCCTAGTCTTTCCTTAAGATCATCTAAATCCTTCGCCAGGCAGAGAATCGCCATAATTTCTGAAGCAACCGTAATATCAAAACCATCTTCACGCACAACGCCTTGTTTTGGTCCGCCAAGCCCAATGACAATTTGGCGCAATGCACGGTCATTCATATCGAGCACCCTTTTCCAGATGATTTTCCTTGGGTCAATATTCAAATCATTCCCTTGATGAAGATGATTATCTATGAAGGCCGCCAAAGCATTGTTAGCTGTCGTGATGGCATGAATATCTCCTGTAAAATGAAGATTGATTTCATCCATCGGAAGCACCTGAGCATATCCTCCTCCAGTCGCTCCCCCCTTCACCCCCATAACCGGGCCGAGTGAAGGTTCACGCATGGCAATGACTGCTTTTTTTCCGAGCTGTGAGAGGGCATCTCCAAGGCCTACAGTGACGGTTGATTTCCCTTCTCCTGCTTTGGTCGGGTTTATAGAAGTAACGAGAATCAACCGGCCATCTGGCAGGTCTGCTTTATTTTTCAAGACATCCAAGGATATCTTTGCCTTATACCTTCCATATGGTTCCCACTCTTCCTCCGTTATGCCAAGCTTCTCAGCAATTTGGTCAATCGGTTTCAATTCCGCTTCCATTGCAATTTCAATATCGGTTTTGAAAACTGTGTTCGATTTCATGGTAGTCCCCCTCTATCTTTCTCCCTCTAGTTTATCAAAAATTATATCAGAGACACAGATTTTATATTTGCCAGCCAATAAAAATATGAATACAATAGTAAATATTGCAAGTGATGATTGAATTTTCCAATTATTATAATAATATCGGATTCACATCCGCAACGAAAAGGAGGCTTGCAGCATGCCAATAACCATTCCTAAACTTCTTCCAGCCAAGAGGATTTTAGAGAACGAAAATATCTTCGTGATGGATAATGAACGGGCCATGAGCCAGGATATCCGCCCTCTCAAAATATTGATCCTGAACCTCATGCCTGAAAAAGAGAAAACGGAAACACAGCTTCTTCGCCTTCTCGGAAACACTCCCTTGCAGGTCGATATCACCTTTCTCAGAATGCGCACTCATGAGAGCAAACATACATCTGCAACTCATCTGAATCAGTTTTATAAAACCCTCCGCGAAATATCTAACATGCGCTTTGACGGGATGATCATTACGGGAGCACCCGTCGAAAAGATGGAATTCGAGGATGTGAACTACTGGCAGGAACTGCAGGAAATCATGGACTGGACAAAGGATCATGTCACTTCAACCATGCATATATGCTGGGGCGCCCAAGCAGCCCTCTACCATCATTTTGGAATAAGAAAGCAATTATTGTTGAAGAAATGTACAGGCATATACAGTCATCGTGTCCTAAAGCCCCACGACCAGCTGGTCAGAGGGTTTGATGATATCTTTTACGCTCCTCACTCTCGTTATACGGATGTGGAAGCAGAAGAAATCCGTCAACACGAGGATTTAATCGTTCTTGCCGAATCAGACCAAGCAGGCTTATTTCTCATCTCATCAAAAGACGGCAAGCAAATCATGGTGACCGGCCACCCTGAATATGAGCTATCCACTTTAGCACAGGAGTATGAGCGTGACTTGACGAAGGGCTCGGATGTACCAATTCCGGAGAACTACTTCCCGAATAATAATCCGGCGGAAAACCCATTACATACGTGGAAGAGCCATGCCAGCCTTCTATTTTCAAACTGGCTGAATTACTATGTCTATCAAGCGACACCATATGACTGGACTTAAGTTAATACTGATATGATGAATTTACCAACAATGTTATTTATAATATTCTATTTATTTTAACAATTCATTTTGACACTCTCTAATTAAATATTGTATATTGTTATTGTCATTACCTTCTTTACGGTTTTGATAATATGTTCTTGGCTCAGCCAGAGCCACAGTTTTAGGAGGAATAAAGAAATGCAAACTGGTAAAGTAAAATGGTTTAACAATGAAAAAGGCTTTGGATTTATCGAAATTGAAGGCGGAGACGATGTATTCGTACACTTTTCTGCTATCCAAGGCGAAGGCTACAAATCCTTGAACGAAGGCGAAGAAGTCACATTCGAAATCGTCGATGGAGAAAGAGGACCACAAGCAGCAAACGTTCAAAAAGGACAATACTAATTCACTAACAAACAGCCGCCATATTCCTATATGGCGGCTTTTCTAATTCTCATTCAATTGACTCCCTAAACTCTTAAGCTGCTCTCCAACTGTGCATTTCGTAATACAAAACCGATGTGCATGCCTTCTTCCTTGCTCAGCGACCAGCTGCTTATGCAAAAAACAGCCATGGCAGTACGTATTCAACAAATGATTGACTTGCCTAAACGTGTGCTTCTTATGCCCTTTCTCCCTCATCATCTCATCCTCCAGCCGGCATTTCCATTTGACTGTTAATGAAAGTTCCCTGCAATGCTTGCTGTGCGAGCCTGTGCGCTTCCTCATTCGCTTTACGATTGACAGGCTGGACTTCAAATTCAAGGCCAAGTTCTTTGAGCTTATTCTCAATTCGGTCAAGCCATCTGTTAAGTGCCTCATCAAAGCAAGGCCATTCTCCTGATAGCTGATTCAGCACGACCTGTGAATCTCCCTTGATCATAATCCTTTGGTGCTTAACCCCAATCTCTTCTAATCTTAGGCAAGCAGCATAAAGGGCACAATACTCCGCCTCATTATTGTCTTCAATTAAATCAAAGCGTTCATTGTACCGGGCACGGAAAGTCTTCCCGTTTTGTTTGTAATATACGACTGCACCAGCACCTGCTGCCGTCTCACCCGGAACATGGCTTCCATCGAAAAGAACCACACAATCATGAGGTTCATCCTTCACCTTCTCGTGAAGCTTCAAGAACTGTTTCTTTGTCCATTCCTGGCCAATTTCATCTATAAACAAAATCTCCTTTGCCCGCCCAAGCTTCTCCAAATCCCCAGCAATCTGAATGGCAATCTCCCCGTCCATTTCTTCGGAGGTGAATGGAACGTTTGGCAGCTTCGATTTTGTATACACCCATTTTAATGTAACCTTCATGGAGGTCTCCTTTCGAATAAAATGTTCGGTGTTTAACTTCTTATATGCCAAAAAGGCATCACTCATACTTAAGGTAACCGTTTTTTAAGTCGGGTATAACTATAGACTTTTCCCTTGAACTAGGATACTTTTTATCTAGAAGCTCTATCCCGCTATCTGTCATAGAGCAATATGGAAAAGGATGTTTTAGATATGATTGAAGTATATATTGACGGGGCCTCCAAAGGCAATCCCGGACTAAGCGGTGCCGGTATATTCATTAAGTCAGGCGAGGGTCAGGAACGTTATTCTATTCCCCTTGGCGTTCATGATAATCATGCGGCAGAATATTTAGCGTTGATTCATGCCCTCAGAATTTGTCAGGAAAAAGGGTATGAAGATATCATTTCAGTCAGAACCGATTCAAGACATGTTGCTGACGCAGTTGAAAAGGAATTCGTCAAGAAAGAGCCTTACCGCTCCCTTCTCGCTGAAGCACTGGAATTAGCTTCAGCATTTCCGCTGTTTTTCATCAAGTGGATTCCCGAGTCACAGAACAAAACAGCCGACCAGCTTTCGCGGGAGGCAATCCGGAAAAACGCCTAAATAGGAAATGTTGCTAGGACATAACTTATAAACAATCCTGAAAGACGAACGATATCTAAATAAATCATAATAGACTTTGTTTCTTATTAATGAGGTACGCTGAAAAAAAAGGTTCGTTCTATTGCGCTTTCGTCCACTCGCTTTCCGCGGGGAGGAAGGCTTTAGCCTCCTCGGCTACGCCTGCGGGGTCTCAGCCTTTCCTCTATTTCCCGCAGGAGTCGAGTAGCCGCAGCGAAATTCCACTGGTTATTAAATGATATACAAAATGAACAAATCTATTGAATACATCTAAAAAACCCAACCTATTAGACGAAATATTAATTAAAATATCGCCTAATAGCTCGGGTTTTTTATTGACTGAAATACTTTTATCCCAGCCACATTATATTAAGAAACCTGTATTCCGTATTCCTCCATCAAATAATAGGCTTCTTTTCTGGAAGAGACCTGATTATTCATAAACGTTTCAAGCAAAGACACATAAAATCCGCCATCAAAGCGCCTTTGCGCCTTTAGAGTATATTCAATCGCTATATTGGCGAGCCAGTCCGGAGCCGAAGTCATCTCTTTTCCAAAATAGATAAAACCGATTTCTTCTTCTCCAAGCTTGAATCCTTTCGAAGACAATCTACATAAGTATTCTTCTAGATTATTCATGACCCCAGAAACACACTCCTTCATGTCAATACAAGATAATTGTAAAACATTTTCGAGTTGTTGGGTATAGTTTTTTGTCGAATTATCTGAAAAGGGCCATAGTGAAAGGCAGCCGGTGACCGGCTGCCTTCCGCCATTTAACGAATCCGGATATTCAATTCCAGATTCTCAAGCTCCGCCTTCAATCGATCATGATTTGGGTCATACATTAATTCTTCATGTGTCCAAGTGGAAAATTCCTCAATATCACAGATAATTTGTGCGAGTTCCTTGCTAATGAAGGCGGATTCCCTGCCTGCATGCAATTTCTTTCGGCACCGGTTGAACTTCGGATCGAGCTCCTCTAATTGCTCATATATTCCTTCCAGCGTTTCATAGTGCTGGATTAACGGGAGAGCCGTTTTCTCTCCAATCCCCGGGCAGCCTGGGATATTATCGCTCGAATCCCCGAGCAGGGCCTTAACATCCACCCATTGCGCCGAATCGATGCCATAGTCAAGCCGGAATTGGTCAATGGTGTAATGTATCTCTCCAGCCTTTCCAGCAATGATTTGAGTCGTCCGCTCGTTCAATAATTGGAATAGGTCTCTGTCATTGCTATAAATATAGCAGTTTCCAAGCTCATTTGAACTCCATAAAGTTGAAATCGTTCCAATTACATCATCTGCTTCAAAAGAAGGAACAGACAGCTGTTTGACACCCGCCTTATCCAGAATGTCTGTAAGCACTTCATATTGCATAATCAACGGTGCCGGCAATTCCCCTCTAGTCGCTTTGTAAAAATCATACTTCTGGCGCCGGGAGGATTCTTCCCTCTTCACATCCCAGGCCACAGCAAGATGGGTGACCTCATTCGTACGCACCAAGGCGAACATCTTTTGAAAAAACACACGAAGTGCATTCGTATAAATACCCTTGCTGCTTTTATACAGCTGATCTTCTGTCTTTCCGTAGGCTGTCGCAAAATAGCCTCGGCTCAACAAATTGAAGCCGTCGATTAATAATAAATTCCGATTCTCTTGCATCATTATTATCCCCTGTTCTATTCGTTCTATGTCCATCATGATTAATCCATTTTAGCACAGGAGCTCATGACCTGCGCCAAATAAAAATTGGCAGAGGTGGTTTCTCATTTTGTGTCTACAGGGTTTTCATCATATGAAATCCAATCACTGAAGCTTCCGGCATAGACTTTCACTTCTTGATAGCCAGCCTGCTTGAGTGCGACGTAATTCACGCAGGCAGTAATGCCAGAGCCGCAATAAACGGTAATCGGTGTTTTAGTATTAATCTCTTGAAAGCGGGATATAAGCTGATTCTTCTCCAGATAAAGCCCGTCAGCCAGATTGCCCATCCATTCATAATTGAGCGCATTCGGAATATGGCCGCTTTTAGTATCAATTGGTTCATAGAGACCTTTATAGCGCGCCTCCTCCCGCGAATCGATAAGCAGCCCTTTCCTTTGGCCAATTGATAGTTCCTTTACCTCTTCATAGAAAGCCAATATATCCTTATTTCCAGCTGGTCTATAGGCAGAACTTTTGATAACCGGCTCATCAACGGTTAGTGGATACCCTTGTTCTTTCCATGCTTTTAATCCGCCATTCAGGACATATACCTGCTCATACCCATAAAGCTGGCTCAGCCAAAGGAAGCGGGCCGCAAATGCCCCTTCCCCTCCATCATAGGCAATGACTATCGTATCCTGGTTCACTCCTGAACGTTGCATGAAACGTATGAAAGCTTCTCTAGATGGTATTGGATGTCTGCCGCCATGCTCACTAACTTCAGAGGATAGGTCCTTTCCGATATCAGCATAAACCGCTGAAGGGATATGCTCCTTCTGATACCGTTCTCTCCCTTTATTCTCATTAGACAAATCAAATTGGCAATCCATCACCAGAACATGTTCATCTGACAAATGACGGTAAAGCCATTCAGCTTCTCGTATAAGAGTCAAACTGTTTATCCTCCTCTCCTGACTTCAATAAACAGCCGAGACGTTCAGCAGCCTTTTCGTATACTGCCGGGGTTGCCTGCTCTTCCAATGTTTGCTTAAGACCAACCACAATCTCATTTCCATCTCTAAGCATCGATTCGGTCAATTGCCCGCCTAGTAAATGGACCCTATTTATCACATATTCCATCAGCCTTACCTGCTGATGCTCATAGTATTCATTGATCTTCCGCTCTAACTTGGCATAGACGGATTGCTCCATCTGCTTTCGTCCGTCTTTCTCGAAGAAGGCGTTCGTCCCCTTGAATTTTTTCAATTCATCCTTAAATTCCGCCGCATTTACATTCTCCAATGGCGGCTCTTGCTCGAATTCCTCTTGGATGGTCAATACTGGCTCACTGAATGCCCAATCTCTCTGAATGGCTTGGGCAGATTCGACAAGCCGGACATAAGACTCACGCATCATCTTCTCAACCGCCACTTCCAAACGAAGAGTGGCAGCCTGCCATTCATTTGTGATGACTAATTTCATATCATCGAGCAAGAGATTCATGCTGTTAAAGAGTGTTTGCTTCTCATTTGTAATACGACCCGGGTGGAAATACTCTTTAAAAACGCTTGGAAAATTAAGCCCTAAACGCTGCTTGCTATAATGCAGCAGCTCCTTAGCCTCCTGTTTTGCCCGTTCTCCTTCATGGTCAAATCCTTTCTCAAGAAGAAGGGTACGAATCTCTTCCCAGTTGCGCTCAAGCGATTCTTTTCTTTCCTGTTTCTTCTCCTCACTCTCGCTTGCTAATTCCACGGAACGGCATAACAGCTGGTAGGCTTTCTGCATTTCTGTCCAGCTCGAAGCGAGCAGCAAGGATTTCAAATCATGGTCGATGAATTGATGGAAAGCTTTCTCAAATTCATCAAACAAATGAATATACTGTTTTGCATTCTCATCTTCCGAGCCGGTACGAACCTGAAGTGCAGAACGGCTGGAGATCGGGTAAATACGCGGATTTCTGATGCCGGATTCCCGCAGCTGAGAATCCAAATATTCTACTACCAGCTCCCGCTCTTGCTCATCAGCAGCAAGATCGGCCGCATTTAAGAGAAAGAACATCTTATCTCGGCTGAAGGAATCCTTCACGCGTCCAAGCTGGTCAAGGAAGGTCCTGTCTGCCCTTGAAAATGGGTGATTATAATACGTAATAAAGCAAATTGCATCCGAATGCTTAATATAATTGAAGGAGGTTCCCGTATGCCTTGCATTGATAGAGTCTGCACCTGGTGTATCAACAAGGATGACACCTTTTCTCGTAAGCTCACAATCATAATAAAGATCAATCTTCTCTATGAAACAGGATTTGGATTCATCAGTCGCATAAGCGGCAAATTCGTCTAAATTGACAGTAAAGATTTCACCTAGATGACCTTTGAAATCGTCTATGCCGTTTACGAATGCTTCGAGGAAGGAGGCACGAAGACCGAGTGCTTCCTTTTTCTTCGCCAAAAGAGATTTGGCCTGCCGTTTAGCAAGCTCTAAATCTTGCACTTTTAGCCCTTCCTCTGTCCAAAGACTGTTTAAATCATCAATCAGCATCTTTTCTGTCTTAGCAAAGATGACCGCTGTCCCATTCACGTGTTCATTTGAAGGCGGAAGAATGCGGTTGATGACAGCCGTGGTCGGATTGGGTGATACAGGCAGCAGATTAGATCCTAAAAGAGCATTAGCGAAGGAAGATTTGCCCGCGCTGAACGCGCCAAATAAAGCCAAGGTATACGTCTGATTTTGGAAGCTCTCCGAACGAGCGCTCAATTCTCTCGCTTGCTTTTGGAAGCCGGGAACTTCGCCCAAGACCTTTGATGCCTTGATGAGTCGAGACATAATCACATCTGCCGCTGGAATACCTGACTCACTCTTTTCTGCCTGGTCTTCAATAGTCTCTTTGGAATTTGGCTCCGGCTGGTTCAGATTTTCTGCCTCTTTCGGAATGATAACATCCAGCTCTTCATCTGGTTTGATGAACGCTTCAAGCTCATTAAACGGGAATCTTGGCCGCTTGCTTGCTTCTTTCTTGACACTTGCTTCATATGCCAATTGTTCCTTTTGAGCAGTTTTCCATTTTCCCCATACTTCAGAAAGATTATGGTTCTCCTCAATCTTGTTTTCTACAGGCTTGAACAGCATTCCCCGCTCTCTTTCCCATTCCTCAAAAATCCTCTCCGCCAAGACCTTAGCTTGAGCCTGCGAGGCTTTTCGGATCTCTGCGGAAAGACGATCGGAGAAATTCAGCACAAGATCACCTGTCATGGCCGCTAAAGGCTCTGTCTGCAGGAATTTCTCATAAGGTATCTCATATATAAACTGCTGTATAAGGTCCAATCCTCTTTGTTTGTCTCCCGGGTAATCCCCAAGCAGTTCATGAAACCACTCCTGCAAATGCCAAATGATGGTTGAATCCGTTTGCTTTTTCACATCCTCCAGCAGATTTTGTCTTCTCCGCTCACGCTCCTGCAAGGTTTTCTGCTTGCCGAAGAATCCAACCTTAAAAGAGGTAACATTGGCTTCAAGGTATTCCCGCACTAGTTCTCTCGTTTCATACGGTGTCAGGTTGGCATTCTTAAGAATACCAGCGGTCTTTTCCTCAAAAAGACGCTTCGCCTCCTCGGCATAAACGCGGATGCGTTGTTCAAGGCGAGACGCTTGCTCCAATGCATCCACAAGATTTGGATCATATGCGGCAAGCTCCTCATTCAGGTTTATATATATATCTTGATCTTTCTCATTTCTCCACTCAAGATGCTCATCAACCAATCTCTTCACTAGAGAGGGAAGATCCATTTGAAGAGGCAGGCCTGATAATTCCTTAATCTTTTCCTTCACCTTTTCAGCCTGATTATATGGATGGTTCTCTTCGCGCATCGTTGTATAATAGATTTCTTCCGGCTTAACACCCCATTCATGGAAAGCCCTCTTCACGCTAGACTTAATAGAAGAGAACGGCAGCTCCTTATCATCATGCTTATCAATTTGATTGATGATGATGAATATTTTCTTGCCCATCTTCGTTAAATCCTTCGTGAACTGGAAATTAACCTCTGATTGGATATGATTATAATCCGTTACATAAAATACTGAATCAGCCATATGGAAGCTTGAAGCGGTTGAACGCTCATGAGCATCATCTGTAGAGTCAATCCCCGGTGTGTCCAAAAGGGCAACCCTCTCCCCAAAAGGGAAATGTTCCATCCGAAGATTCACACTTTGAATCTCTGCCCCGTTCTTTGCGTAGTCCCTTATAAGTGAAAAGTTAATTGGAGGAGGAAATACCGCGATACGTCCATCCGCAAGAGTAATCCGGGCCTCTCCGTTACCGCTTTCAATTCGGACAATGTTCGCACTTGTCGGAATAGGACTTGATGGAAGTACCCTTTGTCCGAGCAAGTAATTGATAACAGTGGACTTACCTGCCGAAAAATGTCCGCAAAAAGCTAAGCTGTACTTATTGTCATACACCTTTTTCATGATCTCTTTCGTTTTTTCTGACCTCTCCTCATCCCCGCTTCGGTCAAAAAATTGATATATGCCATAAAGATACATTAAATCATTCTGACTTTTATGTGTGGTCATAGCAATCCCCTTAATGTCGTGACTTATTTTCTTATTTTACATGAAAAGCAAGTTAATTGACCAACGTTTATGACAAATCTGAAAATGAATCATAATAAAAAAAAGAACCCAGAAGATGAATCTTATCTGAATTCCGATATCGTTTCATTATTATTGTATGACCATACTGCGAGTCTACAGGTATCCATTTAGCAATGCTTATTCTGCGCTGGCCACATTATTCATGACATAGACCATCAACGTGCTAAAAGTTGCAACAGTCGTGCCGACAAATATCCAAACCATGATTCGCACCATCCCTGTTATGTAGTACTATTGAGAATTGCTCTCACTATACTTTCATCTTAGCATGAATGATAATCATTTTCAATAGGGATTGCCAGCTGTCTTCTTCATTTATCCTTATCTTTATCATTATGCTGAATCGAAATATATATCTCCTTCAGCTCCTCACGTCCGCAAATATTACACTGATACGGCTCATCATGCAATGCGCGGCAATGCAAACAATAATATTTCCTCATAGGATTTACCGCCTTTTTTCATATATCCTATGCACTCCCTGTTCATTTGGACCATAAGCAGCCATCTATTAAGCCCGCGGCAACCCTTTGTCTCCTCTTAAAAAACGAGCATGCCATCCTGGTCAAACTGGAAGTTAGGTCCCCAAACAACCTCCCAATAGTATCCGTCTAAATCAGCAAAATAAGCATGATAGCCGCCCCAAAAGACATCCTGCGGTTCCTTGACGATGGTCGCACCTGCGCTTCGAGCTAAATCAATTATTTTTTGTACATCCTCTTTATGCTCTACATTATAGGCAAGGGTGATGCCGCCAAATCCCCCTCCAATGTCAGGCGGGTCCGATTCACTGATATCCTTTGCTAATTCCTCAAGTGGAAATAATTCAAATTTGGTCCCCGGCGTGTTGAAGAAAATCACTTCTGGGCTATCTCTTTTCTCATTTGTCTTAAATCCCAGCTTATCCCGATAAAAACGGACTGACTCCTTCATATTCCTGACACCTAAACAAATCACTGTCACTTTGTTCATTTAAAGACAACCTCCATATTTTTTATTTTTGAAATAAAGCTGTCCGCAATCCTTTTTCCGAAAAGACAGGTTGATCTCTAACACCGGTCATTTCCCTCATATCAATCGCCTGGTATCGACTAAATATCATCTTTAGCCGACCCTCAGTGAAGCCTAAACCTCCCTGAAGGCTTTTCAATCTGTACACATCCCAATCTGAGATTTCGGATCCCCCCAGCTTCCCCCCTGGGACAAAACAGACGACAGAGAAATAACCTCCTGGTCTAAGGGCCTTATCAATAAGCGCGAGATAGGCAGTCCTTCTATGGGGCGCAATATGATGAAAGCAGCCGGAATCATAAACGATATCATAGCCCCCCACTCTAACCTTTAAATCAACTATATTTTCATGAAGGAAGTTAATCTTCACTCCCCTTTCCCTCGCCCGTTCCTCAGCCCAACGCAAGGCTTCTTTCGACGAATCAGCCGCATCAACCTCACAGCCCTTCTCCGCAAAGAAAAAGGCATTCCGCCCAGGGCCGCATCCCAGTTCCAATACCTTGCTTCCAGATTGAAACATCCCCTCCCTAAAGTAGCGGACAAGATTCTCATCCGGCAAATCGGTGAAAAATGGTATATCCCTTCGTCGGTCAGAATAAAATTGGTCCCAATCAAAGGTTCTCTCTTCCATAAGCAGATGATCCAGCATAACAAGCACATCTTCCGTACTTCGGATGATTTCCTTCAAGCAATCCCTCCTCTTTAAGCTTTAGGTGCTACCTAAATTATACCAAATCAACACTTCGATCCACCGAATCTTTCAGTCTAGTAAATAAAAAAACTCCGTCAAAATTAACGGAGTTTCCAAATAATTGAATAGATAATATAATAGTAGAAAATCATCTTTTAAAGGGGAACAAAAATGGACTTTCTTATTGGAATAGCTTTAATCATCATCATCTTCATAACAGGGAATAATATCGAAAGAAGCCTAAATAGCATTGTAAAGCAAAATAAAGAAATCATAGAGTTATTAAAAACAAAAAAATAATAGCAAGCTACTTAAACCAGCCCTTTTCCTTAGATTGAGCAATCGCTTCAATCCTGTTCTTTACATCCAGCTTATCAAAGATGGCCGAGATATAATTCCGAACTGTACCAGTCTTGATGCTAAGCTCTTCGGCAATTTCTTTCGTATTCATTCCATCTGCGACCAATTCCAGCACCTCCCGCTCCCGGTCCGTGAGCGGGTTAGCTTCAGCAAATGCCCCATCAATCAATTCAGGTGCATACATTCTTTTTCCCGCATGAACTTGCCGAATCGAGACGGCCAGCTCCTCACTTGGGCTGTCCTTCAATAAATAGCCGCTCACGCCAGCTTGTAAAGCCCGCTGAAAATAACCGGTTCTCGCAAATGTCGTCAGGATAATAATTTTGCAGCCATGCCCCTTCAGCTTTTCAGCTGCTTCCAATCCTGTCATTCCGGGCATCTCGATATCCATTAAGCATATATCCGGCTGATACTTTGCGACAAGAGCAAGAGCCTCTTCCCCGTTGGATGCTTTCCCGACTACATCCATATCATCCTCAAGCGCCAGCAAAGAACCGAATGCGCCGAGAATCATTTGCTGATCCTCCGCGATTACGATCTTAATCATGCTTGCCCCTCCTTTACAGCTCGCTTCGTTTCGTTCGGCACCTTGATAATCAGGCGGGTCCCCTCTTTTAAATCTATATCAAGACTGCCATTGACGAACTCAAGACGTTCCCTCATGCCAATCAGTCCATGTCCTCTTTCAAAGCTGGTCGCCCGTCCCTTAAAGACCCCATTATCCCATATCGTCATGGTGATTTCCTTCCAATCTTGTTCGAAAGTAACCTGACATTCTGTTGCGCCGCTGTGTTTCACAATATTCGTGACGGATTCCTTTAAGCACATACTGAGAATATTTTCAGTCAATAACGGGACATCAGTCAGCTTTTGCTTTTCGTCAATGTTGAATTGGATATTGGCTGCATTGAGCAATGTTTCAACAGACACCATTTCATCCTTAAGACGGATACCCCTCATGGATGAGACCATTTTGCGCACCTCATTCAAGGCTGTTCTGGCAGTTTGCTGTACATCAATCATTTCACTGGCGGCCTGTTCCGGATTTTTATTAATCAGTCTCCTAGCCAGGTCACTCTTCAGCCCAATCAGACTAAGCTTTTGCCCTAGTGTATCATGAAGGTCACGGGCTATTCGCTCTCTTTCCTCCACGACCAGTAATTCCGAGATCTTTTTATTGGCATCATCCAGCTTTTCCTCCAGACGGCCCATAACTTGCCGGTTTCTAATAGTAAATGGAAGGAGGGTAATGCTGAGCCAGGTTATAATGATAAACGGCAATTGCTTAAGAAAAAATACCTGATGCAGCAATATCCCCAAATAGATGGATATCCCCGTACTGACAAGCAGTAGGATATAAATAGCCACGAAGTCCGCTTTCTTCTTAATATTTCCGGCCAGATAAGCGAGAAAAAAGGCTAAATAAATATAGCCGAACAAAACGGTCATATACGTAAAACAGCCCATAAGCACAAGTGTCCATACATACTTCATCCAGCCAGTCGTTTTATAGGCAAGCCTGAATAAGGAAAGGAATAGAAGCGTGACAACTATTCCTATCATCTTATTCTGGTTAGTCGTATCTGACTGGAAGATGAAATAAAACGGCAAGATACAGAGAATGGCCCATACATAAGGGGAAAGACCGCTCATTTTCAAGAAGGCGATATAGTTTTTAATCATTGGATAACCTCTTTTTAGTGCGTCTTTCTTTTCCCTCATCGTACCATTTTATCAGAAAAATGGAAGCTAAATTACTTCTCTATTCAGAATGATTTGTGATTTCCCTTCTCGGTAGGTGACAAACTTCTTCTCCCGCTCATCCCAAAGCCGGAAACGAAGAGACTTCAAACTCGTTAATAAAGTAATGGTCGGAACATGCTGCAATGGCTTGGTATCCTTATGAGCATCGGCAAGCCTGTAATTTGGGACACGCGGGCTCAAATGATGAACATGATGGTAGCCAATATTGCCTGTCATCCATTGAAGAGGCTTTGGAAGCTGATAGTAGGAGCTTCCTTCCACCGCCGCCTTCACATATTCCCAATCATCATTTTCCTCAAAATAGGAATCTTCAAATGTATGCTGAACATAAAAGAGCCAAATACCAGCCACTCCAGAAAGATAAAAAATCGTACCTTGGATAATCAAGAAGGCCTGCCAGCCCACTAAATAACACATAATTCCCCAAAGTGCCACGATAGCCGCATTTGTGAAATAGGTATTCCTGCGTTCCTTCTTTCCTGCATTCTTTCTATTAAAACGATTGGCTATTAAAAAGGCAAAAATGGGACCAATACCAAACATAATGAGCGGGTTGCGGTACAAGCGATATTGCAGGCGCGTCCACTTAGAAGCTGCATAGTATTCATCAACCGTGAGCATCCACATATCACCGATTCCGCGCTTATCCAAATTGCCGCTGCCGGCATGATGGACATTATGGCTGTGCTGCCATTGCTTAAACGGAAACAACGTCAAAATCCCGCTGATATTTCCAAGAATAACATTGGCCTTCCTGTTGCGGAAGAAGGAGTTATGACAGCAATCATGGAAGATGATAAAGATCCTTACTAAAAAGCCTGCCGCCACCACTGTGACGGGAATAGCTAGCCATATCGACACAGATAAAAACAGATAGGCTATATACCACAGAAGGAAGAAAGGTACAAAAGTGTTTATGATTTGTTTTATGCTTTCCTTTGTTTCTGATTTCTCATATGGGTTCATCGATTTTCTCAGCCGAAGCTGTTCTTCTTTCATTTTCATATCGTCCCATCCCTTATTCTTTATTGATTGTTCTCTTCATACATTATAGAAAATAAAAAGTTTTCTTTGCAGACATAGCTGTCATAGCGCCTATATGACACTTGTCATGTACAGGCCTGTTCGTTTTAGCTGAAAGCCTTTCACAGAGCGGTTTTCATGAAAAAAATAAAACGACAGTAAATGTCATCATTTTTCGCCTATTTAGCATGTGATAACATACGGAGCTATTCCTTAGTCATGAATTTTCTTTTAGGAAGAGCCCTGAAATTCTAGCTTGTTAACTACGTATTGTAATTTAAGCTTAATTTTCCGAAAAAATATAGATATATATCCTAAACTGTTAAAAGGAATAAACCTTGATTTTTGTTTTTTATAAACAGAACAGTGCAATCAGAATACCTATTTTAAATAGTTTTATTGATTGTTAATAAACATACATTAGTAAGCAAGCTAAACGAAAATCTGTTCCTATAAGCTATAATCCGTAAGTTTTTTGATATAATAGTTACAGACAACAAGCATTGAAGGTGATGGATAGTGGAAGAACAGGAAAAGCAGGAGTATGACCTCAATAAAATATATACATATAAGGAGCTGCCAGATAAGATTGCAGGCCGCTGCGATAATTGTGGAAACACGCATTTCAAGAGCTCGGTCAAGGATATGGTGTTCCTTCGTGAATGCCGGCAGTGCGGCATGAAGAAGTCGATATGAACAAAAGGAAAGATTCAATTGATGAATCTTCCCTTTCAGACTGTAGACAGACTCTTATGAAGGATAACTGCCCCTAAATGGTTAGACATTCGAATCTAACGATTTAGGGGCATTCTTTATGTTTAAGCACTCAAAGTAATCGGTAAATGCTTATTTTTTGGTAGAACCGTTTTTTCACAGCCAAACTGCTACTCTCCACTCATCTAAGGCAAGTCACTCAGCCAGTTGAGGAAAACAGACCCTTTATATATTCACTGGGATATTTGGAATTTTATGTTAAAATATACATATAGATAAAACTAAATTTGGAGGGGATTTGTGATGATGTTTTTCGGGCCATTCCTCATGGCCTTAATACCGGGTATATGTATCCTGTTGCTTACTTGGTGGCTTAGCAAAAAAGATATGCCCTTAGGTTTACGGTTATTGCCAGGTCTTATGACAATTGCCGTTTCCTTTGTTCTATTCTACATTGGGTTGGAGTATATTCGAGGTTTTGAGGGTGCAGCCTATGGCCTTCTTGCCATATTCCTTATCCTTTTCGCATTAACTTCGTTCGTGTTTGCAAAGAGCACCTATAACAATAATGCAACGAAGCACCACTGATGTCCATCTATACTGAGAAATCAGCACTACTATCTTTCCGCAATTTCCCTCTGAGAATATATAAGCTCCCGTTGATCGATATTGTTAAAAAAGCAGTACCTTCTCACAGAAAAATAACTTGCTTTATAAGTAAATTAATTTCATGTTAACAACTTTAAACTGCTCGTTCTCGAGAACAACAATTCCGTTAGTCGCAGCAGCCATAAATATACTTTTAGGGGTGACAAAAAAGTGGAACAGGATGTGATTATTCCAACAAAGGGCGAAACATCAAACTTTGTAGAGGTATTTACGGCTATACTGCCGTTTATCCTCCTAGCCATAGTTGCCATTATCGTTATTGCCATTGTGGTCCTTATCAAGATGATAAAAACATACTTGAGGAACAGCCGAATATCGGAAGAGAAATTGAAGATGGAACAAGTAGAAATCCAGAATATTAAGGAACGCTTGGATCGAATTGAAAAGAACTCGCTTGATTTGAATAATAGATAAAGAGGAGACAGATAACTGTCTCCTCTTTGATTTCTTTAATAGGATTAATTCGCAATGAAATGAAGCATTAAGCTTAGGTTTTTTATTAAAGGCTCCTATATTATGAATGAGCCACTTCTTCATTACTTTTAAGCAATGGCTGCCTTTTTTCGCTTTTTTGCCGAATACATTAAATATCTAGTTGAGTCCATCGCCGTTATCCGTATGCACAGGCAATGGTTAGGAGGTTCTCTTGTAACTGATGATTAACCTTGCTGAGCATTTGGATGACGGTCGCCATGGCGCAATTATCAGACTGAAGCCGAGGATGACCTGAAAGGCACCTGTTGTGTAAATGGATTTAAAGAAATAAACATGTTCTCTACGTTTTTATATCCACGTTGTTTAACCTCAACATTTCAATATATGTACGAATAGCAAACACATATACTTTTTAACTTAGCTCGCTTATAAAGGCACGGATACAAATTATATATGTTATAAAGCCTTCCGTTAGATACAAGCCAAAACAACTTACTAAAGTTATTTAAGGTATGGACAATAATATATATAAATGTGACTTCTTCCTAATACAAATACGATTGGTCCTCTTTAGAATTGGCTTCTTTATCAGTTACGGAAGTTTATTTTCATGTTAGCTGATTAACAGCAACATACCTGATGGAAACCATGATGATGGAAATGATAACATCGATAACCCATACCGTCACCAAAAAATCGACTTTCCCATTTATATCTCCTCAAATGGTTTTAAAAGAGAAATAGATATTTGCCTATTGGTGAGCCTACTCTTGTTAGTTAGTTTATTTGCAGCTATATTATTGTTCTATTCACACGACAATTTCCAGCTCAACACTAGGCATTTTAGTCGGATTTGAACTTCTTAATAAACCTATGAAAAAATGGGGTTATTTCTTTAATTAATGGTTGAGTTGTTGTAACAAGCATATCAATCGTTTCCATAAGTAATTCAAAATCCACATTGTTAAGAATAGTTTCTATATGATTTTGATCGGTCTGAGGACTCGGTGTATCTTCTTTTCTCTTAACGCCAAAAAACCAATCATTGTTCCGATTATATCTGTCATCGTAAGACGTTTGTTCTTTTTGTTCAGACAATACTTGTGAGTCATTTTCGGCTTTTTTGTCAGATTCTCTATGTGAACTCTTTCCAAAAAAGAATTGTGAAAAACGGTCCATTTCTGCATTCGTCTTTTGATTTTGTTGCTTATTATTCTCCTCCAATTAGTTCCCCTCCCCTCTTTTCATCTTTATATTATGATTAATTTTTTTCTGAGTGTGGACACTTGTACAAAAATTAAAATATGGCCGTTTTGTCATTTCTCTATTTAAATTTACCTTTAATTACCTCTAGTGCCATACAGCTTCTGAGTGCATATGTTATTGAGCTCCCAGATTTTTATAATCACCCCAGAGAAGGTGTGTGCATATATCGCAGACGCTTTTTTTATATTTAGAAATGTTTAAGGATACCGCTGATTTTCTCTAACACGATGATGTTTGTCCAAACAATGCTTGTCTTTAAATTATATATATATGTTGTAGGATTCCTTATCCTATTAACTATTCGAATAAATAGGTGGTGAAAAAGATGAGATGTGGATATGACGGAGGTTATAGCGGTGGTTATGACGGAGGCTATGGCCGTAGTTCTAGCGGGAGCAATTTTGCCTTAATCGTTGTATTGTTCATTCTGTTAATTATCGTACTGGGCAGCTTCGTTAAATAAATGAAATGGTTTGGTTAGAACGAGTTGAGTCCCTTATTTTCAAGTAATGGGAGGTGTAATAAATGGAAGAATACAGAAGTGAACGTAGAGATAAAAACTCTTTTGCTTTTGTCGTTGTGTTGTTCATTCTACTCATCATTGTTGGAGCTTCTTTTATGAGCCACTACTAAATTGTACGGAACAAGGGGCAGGTTTAGTTTAACTCCCCTTGTTCATACAGACTTCGGAAATACGATTAGAATATTATAAATGTTTGGTCGAAGAGATTTGTTTTTTCGAGACGATTTAAGAAGAATACGTTTTCCCTCGTTGAGATTGAATTCAAATTTGAGAGAAGAAGACGACGGGGATTCTAATTAACCAATGATTTAAGAATAGGTAAAGCGGACGAATAGCTTTACCTATCCTTTTTGTACTTAATTAATTGTAATATGACGTGCAGTAGCTGTAAGTCAATCCAGTTATATCAGGACGCGGGCAAGCTAAAAGCTGTGTTTCTCACATTCATCGAGCACAAAACACGGTGGTCTATAGGGATTTATCCCTGATTGGCCTTAAATTCCCCCATCAACTTCCCTTCATCTGTTTCGCGAACTTGATGGGGGACTTGGGAATCCCGCACCTGTTTGACATCCTTCAATCTGAATAATTTCTTTGAGTTGGATGGAAACGTTGCTTACGCTTTTTGAGATAGCCTTGCGGATTCATCTGAAAAGCGCGCAACTTTTTTTAGATTCTCTCTCTAATCGGAGGAGTTTATTTTCCCTTTACAGATCCATATCCCGTGTGAGTTCGCTTTTCGGTTTAAGTATATCCTCAAGCATCTATATTATGACGAAGCCACTTCTTCCTTACTTTGAAGCAATTGGCTGCCTTTTTTCGCTTTTTTCCCCAATACATTGAAAATCAAGTTGAGCGCCATCGCCGTTAGTCCGCCTGCGACAATTCCGTTCTCCGTCAAGATCCTTAGTCCTGAAGGCAGGTTTTGGAACATTTCCGGCACAACGGATACGCCAAGGCCAAGTCCGCATGCACAGGCAATGATTAAGAGGTTCTCTTGTGACTGGAGATCAACCTTACTGAGCATTTTGATGCCCGCTGACAGAACCATGCCGAACATCGCGACCATTGCGCCGCCTAGTACCGCACTTGGGATGACGGTCGTCAAGGCAGCAATTTTTGGGCTGAAGCCAAGAATAACAAGGAAGGCACCCGCTGTATAAATGACATTTTTCGAGCGCACACCAGACATTTGGATCAAGCCGACGTTTTGGGAGTAAGTTGTGTACGGCAATGCATTGAAAATACCGCCAAGGAAAATCGCCACTCCTTCCGCACGGTAGCCTTTTGCAAAATCTTTTTCTTCTAATTTCTCTTCGCAAATATCCGATAGGGCGAGATAAACGCCAGTTGATTCAACAAGGCTGACCATCGCAACCAAGATCATCGTCAGGATTGGAATCAATTCAAATGATGGCAATCCAAAATAGAATGGCTGTGGGGTTAATACCACATCTGCATCAAGAATGGCTTGAATATCTACCTTACCCATGAAGGCTGCCGCAACCGAACCGGCAATCAACCCAAGCAGAATCGAGATGGCTCGTAAGAACCCAGTAGAAAATTTATATAAAATGACAATAAATAGCAATGTACCAAAAGCAAGCAGAATGTTGGATAATGAGCCATAATCGCTTGAGCCTTGTCCTCCAGCCATATTATTCATAGCTGTTGGAATCAAGGTCATCCCGATAATCGTCACAACTGAGCCTGTAACGACCGGCGGGAAAAAGGCCAATAATTTGCTGAAATACTTACTGATTAGAATGACAAATAATCCTGAGGCTAAAATTGCGCCATAAATGGCTGGAATGCCATAATCTCCGCCAATGGCAATCATCGGACCAACGGCTGTGAATGTGCAGCCAAGAACGACTGGCAGGCCGATTCCAAAGAAGCGATTCTTCCACACTTGTAGTAAGGTCGCAATCCCGCACATCAATATATCGATAGAGACAAGATGGGTAAGCTGCTCAGGCGTCAGTCCAATGCCCCCGCCTACTAATAACGGAACAATCACTGCCCCTGCGTACATGGCAAGGACATGCTGCAAGCCTAATGAAGCCGTTTGCCATTTATTAACCTTCATGGATGATTTCCTCCTCTTTTTTGAATGTCACCATACCGTCTTTTAGTGACTTAATTCTAGCCAGGGACTCGACACGGTAGCCAATCTTGCGAAGCTGCTCCCCGCCTTCCTGGAATTCTTTCTCGATGACAATGCCGATTCCGGCAATTTCAGCTCCTGATTGCTTGACTAATTCTATGAGCCCAAGAGCTGCCTGGCCTTTTGCTAAAAAGTCATCAATGATCAGAACCTTCTCTTGCTCATTCAGGAATTTACGTCCGATGCATATTTGGTTTTTTTCTTGCTTCGTAAAGGAGTAGACGGATGCCGTATACAAATCATCCTGCAGGGTTAGCGACTTCTTCTTACGGGCGAAAAGAACAGGCACTTGCATTTCGAGCCCTGCCATTACGGAAGGGGCAATGCCAGATGATTCAATCGTGACAATCTTCGTGATTCCCATCCCTTCAAATCGCTTGGCGAATTCCTTTCCTATTTCGCTCATTAACACCGGGTCCAATTGATGATTTAAGAACGTATCCACCTTTAGGACATCATCTGAAAGCACTTGGCCTTCTTTCATGATTTTTTCTTTCAGCTTTTCCAATGTTGTCTGCCTCCTATTTCTTTCGTGCAATTGCTTGAATCATATAAAAAAAGGACCTGTGAACTGCTGTGTACCTACAAGTGGGTAGCACAACAAATCACAGGTCCATATCATTTAGCGGACTGTAAATGCATAGATAAATAGAATCAATGCCAGTTGTTCCCACTCATAGTCAGATCATTTTGGCGCTTTTTAGCGCACTGGTAATCTGGTAGATACTTGCAGGCCATATTCCTGCGATTATATGAGTGCAATGTCGTTGTTATTGAATATGAAATGAATTATAGCAATCTTTTATTGTAATGAAAAGGGTTTTTCATATAATATTTTTCCGAAAAATAAATAAAAACGCTTTCACGAAAACCTGGTTTGCACAACCCGATTACCAGAAGGAAGTTCACCATGAAAAAACAAAAAGCTGCCGGTCATGCCGGCAGCTCGATCTGTTTTTTTATAGCTCATAAATCGCTTCATATTTCGCTTTCAAATAATCAATCAAATACTGTGGGTTCAAGTCTTCACCTGTTGCCAATTGGATGATCTCCCGCGGCGTTTTCCGCTTGCCGTATTGATGGACATGCTCCCTCAGCCAGTCCTTAATTGGTTCAATTTGGCCCTTTTCGAGAAGCTCATCAAAATGCGGGATAGCTTTCAGGATAGCTGCCTTCAGCTGGGCTGCATACATATATCCAAGCGCATAGGATGGGAAGTAGCCGAACATTCCTCCGGCCCAGTGCACATCCTGAAGGATTCCTTCTCCGTCATGCTCAGGACGAATGCCGAGGTATTCCTCATATTTGTCATTCCAAAGCTCCGGAAGCTCATCGACAGAAACTTCCCCATTAAAAATCATTTTCTCCAGCTCATAACGAATCATAATGTGAAGCGCGTATGTGAGTTCGTCGCTCTCTACTCGAATGAGTGATGGCTTGGATTCATTGATGGCCTCATAAAACGTATCTAAGTCAATCCTATCAAATTGCTCAGGGGAAGCTGCAGTCAATTTATCAAAATGTTTTTTCCAGAAATGTTTATTACGGCCGATAAAGTTTTCGAAAAAGAGAGATTGGGATTCATGGATTCCCATAGACGTGCCTGTGCATAATGGCGTCCCTTCTAGGGCTTTATCAATATTCTGTTCATACACAGCATGGCCGCACTCATGAATGGTACCAAAGACAGCGACCCTGAAGTCAGTTTCATCATACTTCGTAGTAATCCGCACATCGTTTGCATTCAAGGCTGTTGCAAATGGATGCACGGTCGAATCTAGCCGTCCGGCGTCCAGGTCATATCCTAATTCCTTAATCGTGCTCAGACAGAAGTCACGCTGGCTCTCTGTATCGAAATGCCTGTAAATAAACTCTGTGTTGAGCTTTTTCTTGGATTCTGAAATTCTCTTAACAAGCGGGACAATTTCATCCTTCAAGGCTCCGAAGACCTCATCTAGCACCTCAACTGTCATCCCTGGCTCATACATATCAAGCAGGGCATCATAAGGCCGCTCTTCCTTGCCCCAGTAGCGGATAAATTTCTTATTGGTTTCGATTAATTGATCCAGATATGGACGGAAAAGCTCGAAATCGGCCTGATCCTTTGCTTCCTCCCATACACTTTCCGCTTTGGATTGCAGTTGAACATATTGCTTGTACTCATCAGCCGGAATTTTACTCATGCGCTCAAATTCCAAACCGCATTCCTTCAAGATGTCTTCAAGCATATCCTGCTCACCCCTGTAACCAGAAAGCTGTTCAAGATAGCTCTTCATCTGCTCGCCTGTTGCCATTTCGAAATGAACCTTAGATAGAATGGAAATGACCTGACTGCGCTTATCAATGGTTTTCTTTGGCGCTCCCGTGCGCAAATCCCATCCAATCAAGGCTGATGCTTCACGATAGGCATCCATCGTTTGTATGTATTCGAGAAACTCTTTTTCTATTTGCTTGCTCACATGCTTCTCCTCCTCGCGGCTATATAGGCTATTTTATCATAAGCAGGAAAACAGGAGCAGATCTCTGCTCCTGTAACTATATGATTCTCTATGAAGATCTATATTCCTTTAAAAACACACTAATTAGGATAACAATTCTTACTTATAATAAACTGCTGAACCAATACCCAATGGCAGAGCCCGCATAATTGCCTACAATGTAGCCGAGCGTTCCTACCAATAATATCGGGACAATTAAGCTCGTCCAGCCCTTAGAGATGGCCATGGCTGCAGCTGTAGTCGGTCCCCCAACATTCGCATTGCTTGCAAGAATAATTTCTTCGAGATTAAATTTAAACACTTTCCCTAAAAGCAGTGATATAGCTAGATTAATCACTACGATAATAGCAACAAATGCCAATAGCAGCGGAGCTTGGGAGATAATCAAGGAAATAGAGGCCGGTACTCCGATTACGACAAAGAATATATAAATTAAGTATGTGCCGATTTCCTGCGCACCCTTAAGATTCTCGAAATATCTTGAAAAAATCGAGACCGCAAGAATCGTCAAGGTAGTCAATACTAGGTATTTATCACCTAGCGTTCCCTTTAATAAGACGAAAAAGAAATTCGTATTTTCACCACTCGGGATTAAATTCCCGAAAATTTCGGCCAACTTAAATGAAATCGCCACCAAGGTAAACGCAGTACCAACGGAAAGGGCGATATCCTTAAGAGAGATTTCTTTTCCCTTCCAATAGGCAGCAGCTTTATTTTCTCCTGCATTATCCCTTTCCATCTGATCAATATGCGGTGTTCGAAAATGCTTCCTAATAAACGGTATTGTTGGGATAAGGATGAGTACAAAAAAGTAAATGGCCATCATCAAGTTATCGGCAACGACAGTCGCAGAGACCAATTCTCCTGGTGCTTCAAACTTTGTTGATAATGCGGCAAAGTTAACCCCGCCGCCGATATAAGAACCTGTCATCATAGCAGCAACTTTCTCAAGGCCTGGTATGTATTCTTTCAAAAGGAAAAAAGCGATGATAACGCCAGCAACCGTACCTGCTGAACTAAGAAAAAACATAATTAGCAATCTGCCGCTTTCCTTCATAATCTTCACTATATTTGCCTGGTACAATAAGAGCGGAATGGCTAACGGGATAACATATCCCCACACTGTATCATAGACAGCCGATTCTGTCGGGATAATTTTCAAATTCGCCAAAATCATTGCCCCTAGCAAAGCGATGATTGCCCCGGATAGTTTCGAAGCCCATTTATATTTTTGCTCCAAATAGATACTCACAGCCGCCCATCCGGCAAGAAAGGCCCATAAAAGCCAAATATCATCAGCTTTTATTAATGTATTGTCCAATTCCTATCACCCTTTCAATCAATTGTTAAATTTCAAAAAAAGAGCCTACTTTATTTTATCATCTTGATCTTGCCTTTTTATACAGGCAGATACAGGTATTCTTGATGATACAAAAAGATGATTACATACAAAAACAGCCTTAGTCCCTTTTGTACGTGGATCTAAGGCTGCTTTATTAGAGTGAGCATAAGAATGCTGCTTCAGCAAGGCATTATGCTTTCGGATTACGCGGCGGTCGCTTGCCCCAGTACTGGTAATAATCCGTGCGGATGAAACCATTAAAGAGCTTGCGCTTCTTCGTTGCCGGCTTCCCGTAAAATTGTTCAAAGTTCTCGTCAGAGGTCATCATGTAAACGGACCATGTTTCATACTGTCTGAGGACCTCTCCCATTTCCTTATACATACGCTCAACGGACGGGCGGTCGCTCAAGCGTTCCCCATAAGGCGGGTTTCCGATAATGACACCGTATTCCTTCGTGGTCGTAAAGTCCTTGACTTGCATTTGCTTGAACTGAATAAGGTCACCCAAGCCTGCCTCCAAGGCATTTTCCTTCGCGATATTCACCATCTTATGATCAATGTCATAGCCGGAAATATCAAGCGGCTGATCATAGTTTGCTTTTTCCTCTGCTTCATCCCTGACCTTGTCCCATACACTTGAATCAATCATCGGCCATTGTTCAGAGACGAACTCACGGTTAAAGCCCGGTGCGATATTTTGGCCGATTAAAGCTGCTTCAATCGCAATAGTGCCTGAGCCGCAGAACGGGTCGACTAGCGGCCGGTCTGGGGTCCAGTTCGTGAGCTTCACAAGGGCCGCAGCCAAGGTTTCCTTCAGCGGCGCCTCCCCTTGTCCGGTACGATATCCCCTTTTATGAAGAGCTTGGGGTCCAGTCGTATCAATCGTCAATGTTGCACGGTCCTTTAATAGCCCGACCTCAATCCGGTAAAGCGGACCATTCTCATCAAGCCAGCCGTCCTTCTTATAAGCTTTCTTCATGCGCTCGACAATCGCTTTTTTCACGATAGCCTGGCAATCTGACACACTAAATAATTTGGATTTGACTGATTTGCCCAAAACCGGGAATTCTGCGGTTTCATCCAGATAATTCTCCCAAGGGAGCTTTTTTGTTTTCTCGAATAACTCATCAAATGTAAAGGCCTTGAACTCCCCAACGAGGATCTTCACCCGGTCAGCCGTTCTAAGCCACATATTCGCTCTTGCAATGGCGGTTTCATCTCCTTCAAAGAGAACCCGTCCATTCTCAACTGTGCATTCATATCCAAGGTCACGCACTTCTTGCGCGACTAACGCTTCAAGCCCCATGGCGGCCGTTGCGATTAATGTCATTTTCATAATTTCACCCTATTCATTTACTATCCGTTTGCGCCTTTAATAATACAACTACACCAGGCCTATTGCAAACCTTATCGGGCAAAAAGGACCTTACATACTCGGCTTCATCCATAATTTCGAGAAATCGGCATGGCCAAAATACTTTGTTTTCACATTCATGATATCTTCCGTGAACAAAAAGCTTTTTCTCGAGAAATAGAGAGGAATCATTAAGGAGGATTCAATTAATAGGCGCTCAATGCTTAAATGAAGCTCCATCCATTCCGTTACCGGTGTCATTGCATACCTCTTCAGAAAAGCATCTTTATCAATCAACTTCTTCAATACTGTATTGAGAGGTGACGAGCCCCCGAACAGAAACTGAAAAAAGGAAAAGCTCTGGTTAATTTCAAACACTTCTCCATGAAAGAAAAAATCACACTCCTGCTCCTCCATCCCATTATTCAGCGTATCCTCGAAACGAACGGGAACAAGCTCAATTGCACACCCGGCTTTTTCTAGGATGTCCTTGGCCCAGACACCGGCCGATTCTGTGTATGTGGTCACCTGAAGTATTAATGGTCGTTTAAGGGGTGGACAGGGCTTCTCCTCCATGACATACGGTTTACTGATTCTGGGGAAAACCCCGCAATCATTCGGAATAGCATTCGGGTCAATATCCGGAACTTCTCCCCTGTGCTTAGCCATCTGATAATGCACATACTCCCTGACTTCCGCTCTTGCAATATCAGAATCACGATAACCGTTAAGGATAGCTACCCCAAAGCCATAATCGCTGTCTACTTTAAAGGTTTCATTTATATTGGATTGCGCGGAGGAGCGATACACATTCTCAAAATTCTTTGGCACTTGCACATATTCAATGACATCCAATAAAGAGCGTTCTTTATAATGTTCCTTAAAAGTGTGCAAAACCGTTTTCACCTCATTATTGACCTCGATATAGAAACTTCCCGTTCCGCTTAGCAGCCCTCCTGTTTCTTTATAAATGCTCGCACCTAGCACACTTAGAAGATGGAGGGCATAGCTGCATGGATAGCGGAATAGGAGATCGACCACAAGCGGGCCTTTTGCCGTTATTTCAGCAACTGGTGACCACATGAGCTCATAATAGGGATGTGAGCGCATCTTCTCTAGGCAGCAGCAGACATCTTCTGCGGATAAAATAGACCCGTCATGAAACTTTACGTCTTTGCGCAAGTAGAGTCGCAGCTTCTTCTCATCATGCTCCCAGCTATGCGAAAGCGCAGGATGAATTAGACCATCCTCATCTGCTGATACTAGCCGGTCAAATATATTCGCCACCAAGCTGGCGCTATGGACATCCCGTGCCTCGAGCGGATGAGTCGTGAGGAAGGGGCGCTTTCTCGGAATGATCAGCCGGTCTTCATGATCCTGGCCATATCCTAGCCTCCCTTGAAAACACTTCATCAAACGAAGCTGGCAATCCCTTGACCAATCAAGAAGAAGCAGCCGTGGTGCTGCACCCCAAAAGTTAGAGTAATAAAACTAACTTTTGGGGTGTCTTTTTATATGGTGAAATACAGTGAGGAATTTAAACTAAAAGTTGTCAAAGAGTATTTAGAAGGTTCTTTAGGATGTGTATCATTAGCGAAAAAACACGGGATACCCAATCATTCACAAATCCAACGATGGGTACGTGCTTATGAAGCCTTTGGAAAAGATGGATTGCGAAGAAAGCAGTCTAAACAAGTTTTTTCTGTTCAATTTAAAATCGATGTATTACACTTTATGAAACAAACGGGTGCTTCTTACCAAGATACAGCGATTAGCTTTAAGCTGAGTAATCCTAGCTTGATTGCGAAGTGGAACAGAACATTTTCGAAAGAAGGTATCGAAGGCCTGGAAGAAAAAGTGAAAGGAAGGCCTCCTATGCCTAAAAATCGAAGAGCGAAACCAGCCAAGCAAGAGAAAGCATTAACTCGTGAACAACAATTAGAACGCGAAAATGAACTTCTTCGTTTAGAGAACGCCTATTTAAAAAAGTTAAGAGCTTTTCAGGAGAATCCGGATGCCTTCCTCGCAAAGCACAAGCAGCACTGGCATTCGGGCTCAAAGAAGAAGGATTCCGATTAAAAGATGTACTTGAAGTAGTTGGTATTCCTGAGGCAACGTATCATTATCACATCCAACAACTGAAGAAAGAAGACCCTGATAAAGGATGGAAGACTATCATTTCAGAACTTTTTCAGAAGCACGAGGGAAAATACGGATACCGTCGCATTTATTTGGCATTACGAACACAAGGTTATGTCATCAATCATAAAAAGGTTCAGCGAATTATGAAGGAGTTAGGCTTGAAGTGCGTCAAATTCACCCGTAAATCTCGCTATAACTCCTATAAAGGTCAAGTAGGTAGGATAGCAAAGAATCGGTTGAACCGCAGGTTCCATACGCCTATTCGTCTGCAAAAACTCGTCACAGATGTGACTGAATTTAAGTGTGTTGGAGAAGAGAAGCTCTACTTAAGCCCTATTCTAGATTTATATAATGGCGAAATCATCTCGTTTGGAATGTCAAAAAGACCAACATTAAATTTCGTTATAGAGCCACTAAATCAAGCATTAGAAGTCATTAAAAAGGAAGCAAACTTTCGAACTACCATCCATTCAGATCAGGGATGGCATTACCAGCACAACAAATGGGTGCAAACATTGAGGCAGAATAACATTTTTCAGAGTATGTCGAGAAAGGCCACTTGTGCAGATAATGCGGCGATGGAAAACTTCTTTGGAATTTTAAAACAGGAGATGTATTATGGGGAAAAATTAGTCTCATATGAAGAGCTAAAACAAAAGATTGAAGAGTACATCGATTACTATAACAATAAACGCATTAAGCAAAAATTGGCCGGTTTAAGTCCCGTACAATACCGAACTCAAACCAGCCAATCAGCTGCTTAATAAAAACTCTAACTTTTAGGGGTCACTACCCGTGCACATTCTTCGATTGGCCCCTTTTTCATCTTCTCCTGCACCAATTGCTCAAAGATTTCTTCGACATCCTTGACCCACTGAATTTCAGAACTGCGCCCGCGCCCCAGCCCGCCCTGATAAATGAGCCACCCCTCCTCGTGCCATTTATGTATGTACCTCGTTGTTTGCTTCATACTCAAGCCAAGCAGATTGGAAAGATGACTCATCTTTACTGGGCCTGAATTCACATGATGCCATAATGTCAGCAATTTTGAATCCATTCTTCCACCCCCTAATATTAAAAGTAGACATATATTTTGAAAATTGTCTATTTTCTAAAACATCCGTCTAGTTTAATATAAAATGAACGAAGGGAGGTTTACAAGATGAATTTCAAAAATCTGCCACAAAACATCAAGGTACGGCTGATTACATCCTTTTTTAATCGCGCGGCCTCAAGTGCTATCATGCCCTTTATGGCACTATACTTAGCTGCTGAGCTAAATAAAATTTGGGCTGGCATCTTCCTGATTTGTACCGTTGTCATTACTTTTGCAGCCAATCTGGTTGGCGGCTATATCTCAGACCGCTTCAAACGAAAAAAAGTCCTCCTTGCCACATCAAGCTTAAACACCGTCATGCTTGTGCTGATGACCATCAGCCTTTTTCCGAATGATGATTGGATCATTCTCTTCGCGGCCTCTTATGTCGGCTATATGATCACAAGCAGCCTTGGACGGCCATGTATGCAGGCCATCATTATGGACTCTACCACACCTGATAATCGAAGAGCTGTCTATGCCATTGATTACTGGCAGGTCAATCTGTCGATGGCGATTGGAGCAGCGATGGGAGGCTTATTCTTTCTTCACTATCAAAAGGAATTATTCATGGTATTATCCTTTATCTCGCTTATGATCATCTTTGCCTATCACATCTGGCTTATTGATACCCATCAGCCGGTCCAAAAATCTCAAAGACCGAACATCTTCCTTGATGTGATTGAGAATTATAAGGTAGCGCTCGCTGATAAACAATACGTCAAATTAGTGCTCGGGTTCACCTTGATTCTCTCTGCAGAATTTTCTCTTAACAGTTATATAGGCGTCCGTCTCTCTGAAACCTTTAAGCCCGTTTCGATTGGCGGATTCAAAGCAGAAGGCGTCCATATGCTTAGCATGCTGAACATACTTAATATGGCATCTGTCGTTCTTCTGACCTTCTTCGTCACGAAGCTCGCGAGCCGCTTTACTAATAGGAGCGTTTTGCTGACTGGTCTTATCATCTACGGAATTGGCTACGCAGTCATCACTTCAGCCGATACATGGTATGTGCTGCTCTTATTCGGTTTCATTGCTACCATTGGGGAATTGCTGTATTCTCCCGTTTATACGACTGAGCAGGCAAACCTGATTCCAGCCGACAAGCGAGGCTCTTATTCAGCCTTTGCTGGGGCAGCTTATAATGGTGCTGATCTGATGGCCCGGTTCTCGATCATCCTTGGAGCCTACTTGATTCCAACCATGATGTCTGTTTATATCGGCCTGATTGTCACTTGCGGCATCCTTCTTATCTACATTGCCTTATATGGCAAACATGCTTTGATGAAAACAGAAAAGATGGTTAAGGTGAGTCATTGAGATTGTATTTCACAAAAAGAAGCCGCTGATTTCCGAGTTTGAAATCAGCGGCTTCTCTATCTTTACATTAATGCCTTAGCTCTTAAGGCTTTCATAGTCATTTATTATGCTTCCTTGATAACGTCCTATAAGCCATGTTCTGTCCCTTCGTACTGCAATCGATCGGAAGAATCTCGTACTCCGGCGGCAATCATCTATCTGCAGATTAATTCTGCCCTTTCCCATCGTTCATTTCCTTAGGAAAGGCGCCCCTACCAAATTTGGGTTTCTCGCTCGCGGGGTTTACCTCGTTCCACCCTTCCTGTTTCCAGAAAGGCTCCGTCACTGTGGCACTTTTATAGGTACCGGCGCCATATCCGAAGACTTAGGCGCTTTCCCGGCCGTCAGCCTGATAATCAGGCTGCCCTAGCTTATTGGGCTAGGCACGAACACTACAGGCATCTCAGCCTGTGCGAGCATGGACTTTCCTCTACAATTTACATTGCAGCGATTACCCAGACGTTATCGCATAAAAGTTATTATAGCGTCAAAAACCATACTTTGCAACCAAAATTGCATTGGAAGTTATTACTCGTATAATTTACTTCCAAAAACATGCTTTTCTAGATTGGATAGGCGTTTCAGAATATCAAAATTGGTTGTTCCTGCAGGTGTTTGCTGCACTGGCTGAGCAGTCTTCTTAGGCTGTTCCTCCAACTGCTTCTTCAGCTTCATGTTCTCTTGCAAAAGCAACTCATATTCCTGGTGCATGACCTCATAGTCCTTGATAATTAAATCGAGATACTGGTCTACTTCCTCTTGTTTGTATCCTCTGACACCGGTCTTAAATTCCTTCTCCAGGATTTCTTTTGCTGTCAATTTGGTTTTATCTGAGAGCATTTTCTTCACCTCAAATTCCTACGACTAATACTTATTATTTTTTCAAAAAAAGCTCTGTTTGTCAATTTACCTTTTAATAATCTTGCCATTGCTCTTCCTCAATCAGGCTTTCCAGGTCCCAGAATGTGATTTGGATAATCGGATAATCCGTTTTATCCTGCTTCCTCTTCGCTTCCATCCAGCTGTATTTCGGGCTCCCATCCTTTTCCTCTTCATAGAGGATAAGCATCTGATCGCTCTTATCCACCAAAAATTGATTGCGGAGTTTTAGCTGCCACGGTCCTTCATATGGCTTTTTCGAGATAGCCTCCACATAATCTGCCTGAATGAGTACCTCTTCATATTGTTCCTTTACACCCTCTTTCCAATTCTCTTCTTGATTAAGAAAAGGAAGGAGGACACCCAATTTCAGTTCGGGATATTCTTCCTGCAAATCAAACACAACATTAGCGGCCCATAGCTCTACTCCCGGCTGGCCGGTAATTAAAACCCATTCCAAATCCTGTTCAAGCATATCGAGCAAATGATTTCTAATGGCCTTCTTTATGTATGGTATTCCCTGATGCTTTTGATCAAAAATCCCTAGCTCATAGGCTTTATATCCCGTTACAAACACTACTTTACCCATTTTCTCACTTCCTGAAGCTTATCCTTTATTGTTTCATTAAAGAAAGGAAGAGGCATATAGCCTCTCACCCTTTAGCAGCCGCAGCCTGGTCCGAAGCCGCCGCCAAATCCCATACCTTGACCTGGGAATTGTCCTGGACCTCCAGCCATTGGCCCTCCAAATCCTGGTGCAGGAGCCATTGGTGCTCCTAATTGGATATCTTGATTTTGCACATTGTTCATGCTTTGGTAAGAATGCGGATATGTGTGCTCATTTTTATAGAGAACATTATTCACTTCCAATGTTTTAACTGGATGAACATGCGGAACAACCACCGTATAACAATTTTCCTTTACGAATTGAATTGGTTCATGGCAAACGGGCGGGCAGACTTGTGTTTGATTGCACCCCGGAACATGAATAGGGCCACAGTGTTGATGATGATGATGATGACCAAACATAAATTAACTCTCTCCTTTCAGTATCCTGATGTCTTACATTTATAAGGTATGAGAGCTGTGTATCATTTGCACCGAGGCATTCACCTATTTTCCCGTTCGATTCTCCGCTTTTAGCCATTTCTGTTTAAGACGGCTGATTCGTTTTTGAAGGTCTGTTGTTTTTAAGGAGGCTTTCTGAATATTATGTTTAACAACGGTATCAAGTGCGGCATCCGCATGATGCAGGGCCATTTCATAATCTTTTAGTGTATGCTCATAATATTTGGCAAGCTCCAAATGAGATTGTGCCTTCAAATCGGCATGACGGATATGAGCCGTCTCCTGCCAGAGATTTGCTGCCTCCCCCATATTACGATTCTTCTTATGTTCATTTGCCAGATGGAATTTAACCATAAGCCCATCATCGTCCTGCTTGGTTTCTAAAACACCCTTCTCAAAAGACCGGATGGCGCGGCTGCGGTCTTTCAAAGCCGAAAACCATCTCGCCAGCTCAAACGAGTCTTCATGCTTGGCAAACTCCTGATTCAAAAGGAGAGCAGACAAATGGATATACAGCGTAATGAGCGAAAGCACATCGAGCTCATTATGCTTCATAATTTTAAAGATGGCTTCTGGGTCTTCCCTGTCTACAAAGTCAAAATAAATCATCGGAGCCAAATATCCCGGGACATCATCTGTCCTCTTAAAGCCGAGCACTTCCTCCTCAACGACAGAAAGCTTCACCCGCTCTAGCTTGTTCTTCCAGAGCCTGCGCGCCGCATGGTAAAGATCAAAATGCCCGAATGAAGGCAGCTTAGGAAGCTGTCCCCTATGGAGGGTATGCTGTGAGACGACCTGCGGCCAATCGAATGATTTCCCATTATAGGTGACGAGGGTTTCATAATTGACTTTATCCAAGAAGCTTTTATAAAACAGCACCTCATAGCCCGGACGCGGCAGAAAATGCTGCCTGACTTTTATTTCGTTATCTTCCATATACGCAAACCCCAGAAGAAAGATAGAAGTCCCGGCTCCAGTGCCAAGCCCTGTTGTTTCTGTATCAAAGAAAAACATATCTTCCGCACGAAAGCCTTTAGCGGATAATGGATGGGTTAGATCAGACTCATTCCAAATCCGAACAATATCAGAAAGCATATCAAAAGAGTACTTACCATGCCGATGGGTTAAAGGATAGCTTACCTCGCGAACGAGGCAATACTCACCATCCATAAAGATTGCCTTCGCCCCGTATTCCTGCCATTTCTCATAGTGAGGAATGTTTATCTGCTCTACCTGAGCTTCTGCCGGCGCTTCCTTTTGTTTAGAAATCCCGTTGCCGGTATTCAGGTGGGCTTTCATCCGATTTAGTTTATGTTTAATGGACATGCTTCATGACACCTTCTGCATAACGGTCAACCAAAATCGAAAGAATCTTCAGCGCATCTCGTTTCATCGAGTCGCCTCCTCCTTCTGTACCGACACAGCTTGGACAGCCTGATTCACACGGGCAGGCCTCTATCGCATCGATGGTTGCCTCCATAATGGTTGAGCTATTTTCATACATATATTTACTCAAACCGATGCCGCCCGGGTAATGATCATACACAAAGATGGTCGGCAAATCATTATGAGTCGCTTTCACTTGCGGGTATACATGAATATCTCCCGGATCACACATCACATATACCGGTATGATACCGCGAAGGGCATGAGAAGCACCCATCAATCCCTCTTCCAGCCGTTCTTCCTTCCAATCTGAGAGGTCTTTATTTAAGGAGAGCATGCAGGCATTCGTATGAATTTCCTCCTCGGGCAAATGAATCGGACCTGAGCCAATATTCTCATGTGTATCAAATTTAATTTTCTTGAAGATTGTCGCCATCGCTCGGACAGAGACATCTCCAAAGGTAACAGTCGCATGATGGTTAGACTTGTTTTCATCAATTTCCAGCACATCTACCTGAACCGCCAGATTAGCGTCTGTATAATAATCTACTTTGACCTCTCGCACATAGGCTTTCTTTTCTTCCCAATCTAAAAATTCGACTTGGTATTGAATGCCTTGATGCAAATAAATAGCCTCATCATGAAGCAAGGTCATTGCGCTGAAACGGTCCGTCTCACCGATAACACGAGGTTTGGGGTTTGTCCTGTCAATAATCACCACATTCTCCTGAGAGGCAGAACGAAGACTAATCTCATGGGCCGGAAAGGCATCATTCATCCAGTGCCACATATCCTTATTCTTATGAAGCACATGCTCATCAGCGAGATAGTCCAGTATTTCGCTAATCTCTGCCGCTCCAAATTGCTCTCCTTCCTTAAAAGGAATCTCAAAGGCGGCGCACTTCAAATGATCGACGAGGATGACTAGATTATCCGGATTAATCCTTGCGGTCTCCGGATTGCGATTGAAGAAATAATCCGGATGTTGAATGACAAATTGGTCAATTGGACTTGAAGAGGCAACCATGATAATCAGCGCTTCGCCGTGACGCCTGCCCGCTCTTCCCGCTTGCTGCCAAGCGCTGGCGATAGACCCGGGATAACCCGTCATGATACAAGCCTGCAGCTGCCCGATATCCACTCCTAACTCAAGTGCATTTGTACTGACAACCCCGTAAATCGTTCCGTCTCTTAAACCTTTCTCAATCTCCCTGCGCTGTGTAGGCAAATAACCGCCTCGATACCCACTGATTGCTTTTGGCCCAAGCTGTTTAGCCACTAGCTCTTGCAAATAAGTGAGAAGGATTTCCACGCGCACTCTGCTTCTCGCAAAGACGATGGTCTGAATTTTATTGCGAAGCAAGTCGCTGGCAATCTTTCGTACCTCAAGCACTGCACTTCTTCGTATATTGAGCGGCTTATTGACAATCGGGGGATTGTAAAACACAAAATGCTTTTTGCCTGAAGGAGCACCGTTTTTGTCAATCAGCACCATCTCATGTTCGGTTAAAGCTTCCGCGAGTTCCTTCGGATTGGCAATTGTTGCCGAAGTACAGATAAATTGCGGGTCACTTCCATAGAAGCGGCATATACGCTTTAAACGCCTGATAACATTCGCCGTGTGGCTTCCAAAGACTCCTTTATACGTATGCAGCTCATCAATTACGACATATTTAAGGTTTTCGAATAAAGACACCCATTTCGTGTGGTGAGGCAGGATACCAGAATGGAGCATATCCGGATTCGTGATAACAATATGTCCCGCCTTTCGGATTTTCTGGCGAATGCTTGTGGGCGTGTCCCCATCATACGTATAGCTGTTGATTTTTAAATCGGCTGCATGGATTAATTCCTCCAGCTCTGATTTCTGATCATAGCTTAATGCTTTTGTCGGGAATAAATAGAGAGCTCTTGCGTCCGAATCCTCCAGTATTGTTTGGATGACAGGCAGGTTGTAGCAAAGCGTCTTGCCGGATGCAGTCGGGGTAACAGCGACAATATTTCTGCCGCTTCGAATAGAGCGATAAGCCTCACTCTGATGGCTATATAATGAAGATATCCCTCGCGATGAGAGGGCTGTACGTAATTGGTCATGCAAATCATCCGGGAAAGGAGCATAAGTAGCTTCCTTTTCATTGATTGTATGCCAGAAGCTGATCTGGTCTTTATACTGTTCCTCAGTCAGCAGGTCTTTCATGATATCCGCTAAACTTTTCTTCCTGAACAACACGTTCACACCTCATTTCTGTCATCATTGTAACCGAATGAACGTTCTCTTGTGAAGAAAAAAGCCGCATCTTTTCGCGGACGCGGCAATTAATTCATTACTTTGAATGTTCATCCACAAATGAGGCGATGGCACGGCTGACCTCATCAGGCGTTTCAAAAATCCCCATATGACCAGCCTTCTCAATCAACACCTGATTCACATGGCTGCCATTTGCAATAAAGGTTTTCTCAGGCGGTACGACCTTATCCTCCGCTCCGGCGACAAGCAAGACGGGAAGCTTATTATCCTCTAGGACACTGCTCAGATCCTCCCTGTCACGCATGGCCTTTAAAGCTCCTATGACACCTTTTGGATTAGTCTCGATCCCGATATCGAATAATTTACCGATAATCGACTGATTGTTTTCTTTCGTTTTTTCAGCGACAAGATTGGGCACAAGCTCTTTAACAAATAAATTCACACCCTGCTCCATCACTTTGGACACACCAGCTGAACGCTTCTTCTTCGCCTCTTCACTGTCTGGATACGCTGTGGAATGAATAAGACCGTAGCCAGAGAGCACATCCGGATGATTCCGTGCAAAATCAAGCGTAATATATCCACCCATCGAATGACCGAATAAGAACACATCCTGAAGGTTCTTATCCTCTATAAATTCATATACATCCTCCGCCATATCGTGAATGCTGTAACCTGGCTCTGTCGCCTCAGTCTCCCCGTGTCCTCTCATATCCAGTACCCAAACATGGTAGGAAGATGAAAGGCGTGTCTCGATCTCCTTCCAGTAATCCTTATTTCCGCAAAAGACATGAATCAGGACAATATTCTTCCCCTTTCCTGACTCTCTGTAAGCAAGCTTCACTTGTTCAGCCATGATCCTAACTCCCTTCACATGTAATATGTATTCCTTATAGTGTACCTTATCTGATTAAATGATTTATACCCCATTTTATTTTCTCCTACGCAAACTTCGACTGACCTAAAAATGAAGGAGTGCATATGATATGGGTAGAATTCAAACCTAGGGAGGAATTAACCATGGCTAATAACAATCGGAACGAATTAATGGAACCTTTCCGCCAATTCATTTCCCAAATGGACCATCTCCTGTCAGAGAAAACCGGAAATGGATTATTGCAATCAATGGATGGCTTCTTCCAGAATCAAAATCTTTTTTCAAGCTTCCCGATAGAATGGGAAGAGACGGATACACATTATATCATTCATGCCCATATTGCCGGCATCGAAAAAAGCATGATAGAGATCGATATCTCAGGAAACCGGCTGACCATTTCCTATGAAACAGAGGAGCGCAGGACAGCTAACCAAGAAAAGGGAACAATTTCTGCTGTAGAAAGACGAAAGAAAGCAAGAAGCTTCACCTTCTCACAGCCGATAGACGAAGAGAACATCCAAGCGACGCACGAAAATGGCCTTTTAACCGTATCTGTGCCGAAATCAAAAAAACGCCGGATTTCCATCCGTTAATTTATTTTTATCATAACAAAAACTGCCGACAGGTTGACGGCAGTTTTTTATGTTCCCGCTTTGAAGATGGACCCAACTCCTTTCACGAGATTCGACACTTGGTTCATCGTGTTCAGCATCTGGCCGGTCGTATCCATCATTTTATTAAAATCTATGCTGCCCTCCGGATTTTTAAACTGATTTAGTACAGAGGATATATTATTCCCCTGGCTCTTTTGAAGAAAGCTTGGCTTTGGATAGGGATGCGTCACATTCATCATCGGCTGCTGCAGGGGATAAAAGTCCTCATCCTGCTGATAGAGCGGGTTTTGGAATGGATTTGACGGCTGCTTTGGATAAGGATTCATCTCCGGTGCCGGCTGATTAGACTGATAAACATAAGGCATTTGGTTCTGCATTGGATTCACTGCTTGATTCTGTATAGGCGGCATCTGATATGGGTCAGGCATGTACGGATTCATTAACGGGCCGTAGTAGCCCTGATTTGGCAGCTGTGAATCGAATCGTTCGGAAGCTTGATACATTTGCTGCTGTTCACCATACACCGGCCATCCTTGTGCCTGCCCTCCCGACGGTGCAGCCATTCCCCCATGAAAATAATTCATCCCATTTGTCTGATACTCATAATAGGGCATGCCAGACTGCCAATTCATCACTGAATTTGGATCAGGCCCCTGCCTTTGCTTTTTCTTCTTTAGAAGGTCTTTAAGCATGCCATCCTCCTCCGTTCTCTTTACTCAAGGTTAATATATGAGAAAAACGGCTATGAGTGCATTTCTCTTCATCTAAAAAGCCTGATTCCACATATGGAAACCAGGCTTACTAATCATATTTCCCTTTTCACTTGTTCAAGAACAAAGGCAGCTGCATGGCAATGCTTTATGAATCGCGCCTTGCTCGATTGCGGGATATGACAGTGAACAGAAACCTGCAATAGGTTATTGTGTGTGTTTTGGATTTGGAGCGGACTGATTTGTCTAGGCTTCATCCTCTTCTGCCATTCACCGGCAAGATCTGCCCATCTGTCAGCCATTGCCTTTACTTCATCAGCATAAGGCTTAACGTCCTGATAGAAGTCAAATGTCAGCTCTTCCTCCCTAGCCCGCCGATAAATATCTTCTGCCTCCGCTACTTTTTTAAGCAGCTGGTCGGTTAAATTGTATAATTCCTGTGTCATGCCAAGTCATCCTTATTTTTGTCTTATCTACCTTTTTGTACCCAACTTAAAATTATCAGAAATCCGGTACATATGCTACCTTTATGCTGCCTCCATGGCCCGGTATGCTGCCCAGCCCGCCGTCTTTGCTCCTGTACTTCAAATGCTGATTCAATTTGTTTTCCACGACGTCGATACTTGCCTCCATTTCTCTGGAGCGATTCTTTATGAATAAATGAAAATCAGACAGTGTGTCCTCATATTCTTTTTTCGTTTTACTGATCATTTCTTCTTCCAGGGCAGTGATTTCCTCTTCTAACTCCTTCAAGATAGATACAAGCTTTTCTTTGGAACTCATGACATGCACCCCTTTCATCTTCTTAACTGTAAGGTTTCGCCCTCTATCCTTGTATCCCTTCCGTGCCGACAAAACTAGAAGTATATCGGCAAAGAAACACGCAATGAAAGGACCTCTTCATACCTTCGACACAATGCATAAAAAACTTGGTGAGGAGAGAATCTATATGTCAGGAGGTGCAGAACATGAAAAATAAAAACAACAACTCAAAGGCACAAAATGAGAAAAAGAAAAGCATTCCTAAAAATAATACAGGAAACCCTAAACTGGACGGACCAGACCGTCCATCCACTTAATAAGAACTCAAATCCCCAACGAAAAGAACCAGTACTTACAGAGTCGCACTGGTTCTTTTTGTCTATTCATCAATTTATATCCGCTCCAGATTCTCTCCATTCACGCCCCTTTGACGAATTGGCACAATTATAATAAACTTCTCTTACCATTGTTGTGCCGATGGTATTCGTTCCCCTTATGCAAAATCACCCAAAAGGAGTAGAATGTGGAATTATGAAAAATATTGTCAGTCATAGAATATGATGTTTTTTACAATTCTCACATTATTTTTGTTATGATTAGGTTGGACTTGGAGGGATACTATGGCTATAAGATATCCTAATGGGAAAAAATATATCCCAGTACAGAACAATCAAAATCAAGCAACAAAGCCTGCTCAGAAAAAACTGGACTACTCAAACAGAGGTATGACACTGGAAGAAGATTTGAATGAGACAAACCAGTACTATATTGAGAATAATATCGCGATTGTCCATAAAAAACCAACCCCAGTACAAATAGTAAATGTCTCTTACCCGAAAAGGAGTGCTGCGGTCATTAAGGAAGCCTACTTCAAGCAAGCTTCCACTACAGACTATAACGGAGTATATAAAGGACGATACATTGATTTTGAGGCAAAGGAAACGAAACTTCAAACTTCATTTCCATTGAAGAACTTTCATGAACATCAAATCATCCATATGCAAAATGTGTTAGACCACGGCGGAATCGCCTTCATCATTATACGTTTCAGCCAAACTGAGGAGATTTATTATTTACCAGCCGAAACCCTTATCTCCTATTGGAATGAAATGCTTGCCGGAGGAAGGAAATCCATCCCCAAGAAAGATATTGAACGCTTCGGCGATTTAATTCCTATAGGCTATGCACCAAGGATTGATTATATTAAGATTATAATGAGGAAGTTTGAATGGGATTTATCCTGAAAGGAAGGGTAATCATTAATGTCAGATCAATATAAAACAAGAGAAGAAAAAAGAAAGCTCGCACAAAAAAATAAAAAACAGAAGAAACAATCGAAAGGACTCATCAAGCGTATCGCTGTTATCTTACTGATGCTCTGCATCGTTGCAGCCGTTGCGGTTGGAGGCGTATTCGCATACTATATTTCCACTGCACCAAAGATTGATGAAAAATCTCTCATAGATCCAATCTCTTCAAAGATTTATGATAAAAACGGAGAAATCTATACAGAGATTGGTTCTGAGACACGGGATTATGTAGAGTATAAAGATATTCCAAAATTAATGGAAGAAGCAGTTCTCGCGATTGAAGACGTTCGATTCTATAAGCATCATGGGATTGATATCATTCGTGTCGGCGGAGCTATTGTTGCCAATATTACTGGCGGTTTCGGCTCACAAGGAGGAAGCACCATCACCCAGCAGGTAGTCAAAAACTCCTTCCTTCAATCAGAAAAGACGATTAAACGTAAAGTACAGGAAATGTATCTTGCTTTCCAGCTGGAACAAAAATACAGCAAGGAACAAATTTTTGAAATGTATGTCAATAAGGTATATATGTCCTCAGGCATTCATGGATTCTCTACGGCTTCAAAACTCTATTTCGGCAAGGATTTAGATGAACTTACTCTGGCTGAAGCTGCTACTCTTGCTGGTATGCCGCAAAGTCCAAATAATTACAACCCATTTAATCATCCGGAAAAAGCGGAAAAACGAAGAAATATCGTCCTAAAAGCAATGGAAAATGCCGGTTTCATCACAGCAGAAGAACGTACGGCTGCTCAAGCAGAAAGCCTTACTGACAGCCTTGTCGCTGAAGATAATCGTGAAGAGACCAAAACGAAATATAATGCAATCGTTGACCAAGTAATCGAAGAAGTTGAAGAGCTTGGTGACTACAATATTTATACAGATGGCCTTTCCATCTATACTTCCATTGATCCTAAAGCGCAGGAATTAATGGAAACAATCCTGGATTCAGATAAATACATCGCCTATCCTAATGATAAATTCCAGGTCGGCTCTGTCTTCATGGATACGAAAACAGGAGAGATATATGCCATCGGCGGCGGCCGTAACCAAGAAGTCGCCCGAGGCTTTAATTACGCTACCGACCTTAAATCCAGACAGCCTGGTTCGACCATCAAGCCGATCTTGGATTATGCTCCGGCGTTTGAATTCTTGCAATGGTCTACTTACCACCCATTGGTCGATGAGGAATATCAATATTCCAGCGGCCAAACGGTCGGGACTGCCTATAGCTCATACAAAGGTCAAGTCACCTTGCGCGAAGCTCTTTATAAATCCTATAACGTACCGGCTGTTAAGACCTTGCAGGAAGTTGGCACAGACAAAGCTGGAGAGTTCGTCAACAGACTGGGCATCGATTTTGGAGAAATCTATGAATCCTCAGCCATCGGCGGAGTCAAAAAAGGCGCCTCCCCTCTCCAAATGGCCGGAGCCTATGCGGCATTTGGCAATGAAGGGGTGTACACAAAGCCTCACGTAATTAAGAAAATCGTTCTGCGTGATAATGATACGGTCCTTGAGACAGCGCCTAAGTCGGAAGTGGCAATGAAGGATTATACCGCCTTTATGATTACAGATATCCTTAAGGATGTTATGACTAAAGGAACAGGAACACAAGCCCATATCCCTGGCCTGCCGGTAGCCGGTAAAACAGGAACGACTAACTATTCAGCAGAAGACCGGGCAAAATATAATATAGCTAAATCTCAGTCACCTGATTCATGGTTTGTCGGCTACACAACCAACTTTACCATGTCTGTATGGACTGGATATGATAATCAATTTGAAAACACCCTTGGACCAAATGAAACAAAGATTGCTCAGAAAGTCTTCAAGGCCATGATGCAGGAAATGTCCTCTGGCGTGGATACAGAAGATTTTAAAAAGCCAAGCTCTGTTGTTGAGCTGCCTATTGAAAAAGGATCTAACCCAGCGGCAATCGCAAGCGAGTATACACCTGAAAGTCAAAAGGTATATGAATACTTCGTAAAAGGCCATGAACCGACTAAAACATCCACGAAATACGAAAAACTAGCCGCTCCAAGCGGTTTAACCGCAGCCTATGATGCGGAAGCGAACAAAATAAATGTAAGCTGGAATTACGACTCTGAAGCAGATGTTGAATTTGAAGTGAAAGTCGCAGTCAATGGCGGTTCTGCCTCTACTTTGACAACTACTTCTGATATGTCATTCAGCATGAATTCCCCAGAGCCAGGAAGCACCTATGTATTCTCTGTCACTGCTAAGTCAGACGGCATGGAAAGCGACCCGGCTTCAGCAACGGTAACCATTGAAGAAGCCATTGCCGAAGAGGAGCCTCCACAGGAGGAAGAAGAACCAGCCGTACCGGAACCGGGTGAAGAGCAAGACGGGGATGAGAATACCGATACCCCTGAAGACGGAACAGGTCAAGGAAATGAAGAGAATACAGACAATGACGACCAATCAGGTCAAACCGATGAGGGAAACGGAAACGGTAATGGGAATGGAAATGGAAATAACAACGGTTCAGGTAATGATAATGGCGCAGAGCCTCAATCGGCCGACGAATCGGATGAAGTAATGAACACCATCCTCCCTTTTTACATCAGAGAACCTTTTGAATTCCGGTTTAAAGCAGCATAAAAATAAAAACGAGCAGCCGAATTTATCGGCTGCTCGTTTTCTTTTGCTTGTTTAATTGACATTATTCTTTTGCATAGCATTTGACCAAATAAAGTTTGGATAACAGAGAACTAGAACTTATTTTTCTCATAGCTTTTTTAAAGCAATCAGTTTGGCGACCATTTTCTTCTGCTCTTCCATGAGACTTTTCAGCTGCATATAGGCAGGATATGTATTAGGTCTGTTAAGAATATAACCTATCCGCTCATCCGCATTGACTGGTTTATGCGCAAGCGATTGGATTTCTCCTAAAAGATTGTCCAACTGAACGGATTTTTTATTCGACCAGAAGAGAATCGACAAGAACAGAATAATCCCCTTCTGCATATCCTGCTTCAACTCTTTTGTTTGACGGTTTGCCAATTTCTCCTCTGCAAGCTCTGCTATTGCCGCCCATTCCCTCCAGAGCTCAGCTTGTATAGAAGCAAAATTTCTCCATGGTTCATAACCATATCCTAACTCGTCATACGGAAATCCTTCCTCAAGCAGCCGCACATCCCATACTTTAATTTCATCTAGCTTAAGCTTGTCATAACAGAATTTCAATACATCATATTTACTCATTTCTTTCCAGCCGCTTTCATTCGTTTTTTTCCTTCCCTGCAAAGAAGAAGCAGCGGACATACCTCACATTTAGGCGATTGTGCCTTACAATGATAACGCCCAAAAAAGATCATCCGATGGTGGGTAATGGACCATTCATCTTCAGGTATTCTTCTCATCAAGGTCTTTTCCACTTCCAAAACAGAATCCTTCCATCGGCATATGCCAAGACGCTTACTGACTCTCTCAACATGCGTGTCTACCGCAATGGCAGGCACACCATACGCAACAGATACAACGACATTTGCCGTCTTTCTGCCCACACCTGGAAGCTCCGTTAACAAGTCTCGGTCATTGGGAACCATTCCATTGTATTTTTCTAATATAATCTGTGATAACTTCTGAATATTCTTCGCTTTATTACGGTACAAGCCAATTGATCGAATATCATTTTCGAGTTCACTTAATGGTACTGCGATGAAGTCCTCAGGCTTTTTATACTTTTGGAACAAGTTTTTCGTCACTTTATTGACCAATGCATCTGTACATTGCGCAGATAATACAACTGCCACGACCAATTCGAATGGATTCGAATGATTCAGCTCACAATGCGCTTCCGGGAATAGCTTTCCCATTTCATCTAAACAATAACGGATTTGTGTATTATTCAGCATACCTTCTCCCTCTTTCCCATGAAAAAAACCGGAGATTTTCATTCCGGTCTGTTAATCATATATTATTCCAGCCAATTATATAATGGCAAGTCTTTCGCTGCTGGAGCCACTTTCGCCGCCGGCTTCTTCTGATAGCTCCTGAACCTTTCGCCATGGTCTTTTGCCTGGGCTAATGTCTTTACACCATGCTTTTTCCAATCAAATAGTATCCGATCAATATAACGGAAATTAAGCTTGCCTGAGATGACCGCTTCTCTCAGGGCAGCCTTGACCAATTCAGGCTCATGCTTGTCCTCGTCAAGCCACATCGTTAATGTCTCTCCTTCAAATGGAGATAATGGGCGGCCGAATTCTTTTTCGAATATCGCATAGAGGGACTCACTTTTTTGAACCTTTTCTTGAAAATCAGCTTGTTTTGCTTCCTTCAAGAAATGATAAGCCAGCTTCTCATTCAATGGTTTGATTGAATAAGTCTCAAATCCCGGTTTCTCATCTTCGGTAATTTCTAAAAATCCACTCTGCACAAGCTTCCTTAGAAGCATTGTACAATCCATCTCCGTCAGATTCATGACCGAGGAAATTTCGGCAGGCGTCGGGAATGCCTTGCCGTTCAGGTTGAAATTGTGCACCTGCAAAAGGAGCATCACTTCTTGTTCCATCAGCCCGATATCCTTATAATTGCTTAAAAGATAAGAAGGGATGATGACAGTCGGCTGGTTCATCCATTCGGATAAATTCTTCATAGTCATAATTCGACACCTCTGTCTTAGTATATCATGTAGGCTCAGTTGGAAGTACAAAAAAAAGAAAGCTTGGCAATAAAAGTATTGCCAAGCTTATTTCTCTTTATTATGGGTAGAGACGATTTAATAAGCGCGGGAATGGAATGGTCTCCCTCACATGCTCAACGCCGCTGATCCAGGCAACTGTTCTTTCAAGCCCAAGACCGAAGCCAGAATGCGGTACAGAGCCGTATTGTCTTAATTCATAATACCACTGGTAAGCATCCATGCTTAAGTTATGTTCGTCAAGACGCTGCTTCAAGAGCTCCATATCATGGATACGCTCAGAGCCGCCAATGATTTCTCCATAACCTTCTGGCGCGATCAAATCGGCACAAAGAACGACATCATCACGGTCTGGAGCTGGCTGCATATAGAAAGGCTTAATGCCTGTCGGGTAGTGCGTTATGAATACCGGCTTATCAAAGCTTTCCGCAATAGCTGTTTCATGAGGAGCGCCAAAGTCGTCACCCCACTGAATGTCATCAAACCCTTTCTCATGAAGGAATTTAATTGCATCATCATAGCTGATACGCGGGAATGGCGCTTTAATATTTTCTAATTTAGATGTGTCCCTGCCAAGGGTTTTCAGTTCAATCTCACAGTTCTTTAGAACAGATTGAACGATATAAGATACATACTGTTCCTGCACTTCCAAATTCTCTTCGAATTCGACAAATGCCATCTCTGGCTCAATCATCCAGAATTCGATTAAGTGACGTCTTGTCTTGGACTTCTCAGCACGGAATGTCGGACCGAATGAGAATACCTTTCCAAGTGCCATGGCCGCCGCTTCCATGTAAAGCTGGCCGCTTTGAGAAAGATAAGCATCCTCGTCAAAATATTTTGTTGCAAACAATTCTGATGTTCCTTCAGGAGCACTTCCTGTCAGAATTGGCGGGTCAACCTTCACAAACCCTTCTTGGTTGAAGAATTCATAGGTTGCACGGATGATTTCATTGCGAATTTTCATGACCGCATGCTGACGTTTTGAACGGAGCCATAAATGACGGTGATCCATCAAGAATTCGGTACCATGCTGCTTTGGTGTGATTGGATAATCAACCGCTTCAGCGATAACCTCTAGGCCCGTAACCAATAACTCATAGCCAAATGGGGAACGCTCGTCAACTTGAACGATACCTTTTACCCATACAGACGTTTCTTGAGTGACTTTTTTTGCTAAAGTAAATAATTCTTCATCTACCTCTGCTTTAACCACGACGCCTTGAATAAAGCCTGTCCCATCGCGAAGCTGCAAGAAGGCAATCTTTCCGGAAGAGCGTTTATTGGCGATCCAGGCACCAATTGTCACTTCTTCATTTACATATTTATGAACTTCATTTATTGTACATTTCACGTTTTTTCCCTCCAAAGCTTAAACCAAACCAGGTTATGTACTCATCCATTATACAAGTACAAAAATAGACAAGCAAATACAAAATTTATGAATTAGCCGAGGTGCTATCCCCATTGCCAATAAAAAGGGCAGAAACCGCCAAATAGCACCGTTTCCAGCCCCTTAAAAACATCTTTGTTCAGGATTGTTTCATCCTTGCTTCCACATACTCTTTCATCCGCTTTACCGCTTCTGTCAGGGCAGCATCAGATGTCGCATAGCTGAGACGAATATTCTCAGGTGCTCCAAAGCCAGAGCCAGGCACAACAGCGACTAAGGCATTCTCCAGCAGCCCTTCGGCGAATTCATCAACATCCCTGTATCCGGCAAGCTTCGCTGTCTCAGACACATTCGGGAAAAGATAGAATGCTCCCTGCGGCTTCACACATGCTAGCCCCGGAATTTCTAGCAGACTGTCATAGATTCCATCCAGGCGGCTCTCAAAGGCGCCCCGCATCTCTTCAACGGCATCTTGAGGACCATTATAGGCTTCAATCGCGGCAAATTGCGCTGTCGTTGTCGGATTTGAGGTACTATGGCTGGCAAGGTTTGTCATCGCTTTAATGATGCTCTCTTCTCCAGCCGCATAGCCTATTCTCCAGCCAGTCATGGAGTGGGATTTAGAAACCCCATTAATGATAATCGTCTGTTTCTTCAACTCGGGAGAAAGCTGTGCGATGGAGACATGTTTATTGCCGTGATAAACGAGTTTTTCATAAATTTCATCAGACACGACTAAGAGCCCATGCTCCAAGCACGTTTCACCGATGGCCTTTAATTCCTCGGGCGAATAAATCATTCCTGTCGGATTGCTAGGAGAATTCAAAATGATCGCCTTTGTCCGGCTATTTACAGCCGCCTTTATTTGCTCAGGGGTGATCTTAAACTGATTTTCTTCCTTCCCTTCGATATAAACCGGTGTGCCCATTGCCAATTTGACTTGTTCGGGATAGCTGACCCAGTATGGCGTTGGGATTAATACCTCATCTCCCTCATCAAGGATAGCCTGAAATAAAGTATATAAAACATGCTTAGCGCCTGTGCCGATAAAAATCTCATTCGTTCTATAGGTTAGACCTTGGTCTCTCTCTAATTTGTCGGCCACGGCACTCCGGAGGCCCGGTAAGCCCGCTGAAGGAGTATACTTTGTCTGTCCCTCATCCATCGATTTCTTCGCTGCTTCCAAAATATTCACTGGCGTATTGAAATCCGGTTCCCCTGCGCCAAGACCAATTACGTCCAGTCCTTGTGCTTTTAGCTCCTTCGCTTTAGCAGTAATGGCAAGTGTTGATGATGGTGTCAATGCTGCAACTCTTTTGGCTAATTTCATCTCCGGTTCATCTCCATCCTACAAATTATCATAATTTCGTATTAAATCACCTGTTTTGAAATTCAGGTAGTAATACCCGTAAAGGTCATCGTTATTTTTATATATGATTTCCCATAAAGGATTGCCCTTTTCCATTCCCAGATTGGCTGCAATGATTTTCTTGACCTTCCTCTTTTCCTTCACAAGGTTAATAGCTTCCTTTTCCGTAAGACCCTCAGATAAGGACAGAACCTTGCTTTCCTTCTTCTTGTCATCAGGTATCCATACACCGATCTTTTTTCCATCTTCATTTATTCCGGTAACGACATACCATTTCTCATTGCCGTTATATAAATAAAAATCTGCCGGTTCCTTCAGATTCGCCGTTTTGGCTGCTTCTGTGATGGCCTTCTCTTTTGCATTCTGTTTATAATGATCGCCGGCATAGATGGAATACACCAACGCTCCTATCCCAATCAAGAGCAAAACAACTATGCTCCATATTACTTTTTTCATGTCAGCATCCTTTCACCTAATATCCTGCATGTTACATGCATTCACGTCCGATAGATTGAGAATACAGCCGTATTATGATCCTCCGGGTCCAATGATAGACCAAACATAAGATTTTCTTCTTTTAGGGTTCGATTTAGTGAATCCACAATCTTGTATAAATCACCTGTATAAGCAATCTTCACTGTCGATAAGACCTCTACCTTACTATCCACTAAAATTCCTCCCAAATGATTACGTTCCATTCTATCGTGTCTAGTTCACATTATACCAAAATAAAATAAGGAGAACCTTAATAAATTCTGTATTTTTCAATTTAAATTAAGGTTTCATAAATAGGCATCTCTGTCATAATTGATCACCGTCAAATTGGTTAAGGATTCAGCCAGGAATTGCCGATTGGCTCGAAGGATAGGCTCTTCATATAACAGCCATCCTGATTGTTCACGACCAGGAATCTTCGCCGTCAATTGCCTTCTTATATTAAAGCTCATGTCTAAAAGCATTTCTTTCTCCTCCGGCTGTCCCTTATGCATGGTTTCACTTATGTAAAGCTGTTTGGATACTGCCGGCGCCTCCAGCATAATTTTTATGGAACGTCCATCATATAGATGACGCACAGACTCCCAAGCCGGATAAGTCATGAATAAAACAGATTTGCCCGCACTCATATGCCCTCTCAGCAATTTGGACCCTGAGCCTGAAGTTAGTCCTTGGACCAGTGCCTGATACCCATTTTTTTCAATCGTTTCCTTTAAGCCCAAATACATCTTTTTAAGACTTGATGGGGTATTAAAGAAGATAATCATATTCCCTTTTTTCTGCTTAATCAGATTAGCCAAAAATCCCTTGGCACAATCAAAAACCATCTCATGTCCCACAGCTTTTTCCAAGCATGCATCCTGAATGATAGTTAGCTTCGCAGAGACATCAGGCTCCACAATTATAGACCTCTCATCTGGCTCCATAAAGCCCACCTTGGAGGCGAAATAGCGGAATGAACCTTGAATAGCCAATACTTCAGAGATAAAAAGAATATTCTTCTTGCTTACCATGTTCTTGTTCATCCATTCCGCTATGGCAATTGGCTTACTTTTGATGGACAGGGAGTTCCGGCTGCCCCGTTTATTCCATTCAATCCATGTATCGTTTTTTCCTCCGGGCTTAATGAACATTTGTCCTAAACCATCGTGGACCCTGGTTAGCTGTCCATGCATTTTCATCCAGTCATCCATCATGTTCAACTGGCTTCGCTTTAGTTTCTCCACTGGGATCCCATTCAGTTCCTTTGCCCAGCCTTGAAACAGATTCATGAGATAAAGGATCGTTTGCCGCAAGTCATTAGCCGCTCCGTATATGGGGAGGACATTTTTTCTTCTTCTCGGCAATTTAATTGCAGCCATTTGACTTTCAGTAAGGGCTGCTTTTGCCTCACCATAAGCTATGAGCACTTCAGCAAAGTGTTCAATTTGCTCCGACAGCCTAATTAACATGGCATCCAGCTGACGTTTGTCAATTTGAATCTCCGTTTTTTCACAAACAAGCTTAACTGCCTGATGGATAAGCTGATAATTATCAAGATTTCCAACCTTATTAACAATATTACGCATATCCATATAGCTGATTTCATACCCTAATTCCTCTTTCAAAACGGCAGGAAACGAATCCGCTTCTTCAATCAGCACGTAGGAAGCCTTGCTTAAATAATCATTGCTAACCATATTATTCACATAAGCCTCATGGGTGGTAAGAATCACACTGGCGCTTTGGGCTGCCTTTAGCCGCCTTCCATAGAAATCACGCTCTGTCCATGGTTTCAATAGCCTTGGATGCAGATGCTGATGATGAGCAACCTCGCTGGCATATTCCTTGCCTGCACTTGAGAGATTAAGTTCATTTATATCGCCCGTGACAGTTTCCGTCAGCCAGACAAGGATCTGCATCTTAGCCATCGCTACTTCATAATTATGGTCGCGCTGTCTCAAGGATTGCTCAAATTTCGGCAAACTGAGGTAATTAGAACCCTGCTTAAGCTCTTCCACTGATAACCCTGGCATATGGGCATCAAGCGCTTTTCCAGTCAATTCTCTATAGGTGGAGAGAAGGACTTGTCTTCCTTCTTTTTTGGCGAAATCATGGCAAGCTAAGAGATGGTCAAAGAAGGTGCCCTTGCCGTCTTCCAAGAATGCTGTGCCTCCTGCCTGGTACACTTCCTGAATGAAGTCGTAAATGTCAGACTTAGCCCGCGGGATGACAGATGCTTCTGTTGCTTTTCTAGGCAAAGCAAGCGCTAATCCCCGATAAATTTCCAAATCAGGTCGCCACGGCTCGCAAACCTGCGCCTGCTCGCGCAATATTTCACCGAGTACTTCTTTCAATTCACTTTTCAAGGAATACGCTAACCGATAAAGTGATTTAAGCGTTTGTCTCGGCAGCCTTTTAAGCGACTTATAAAAATCCAGAAACAATAAAGCAGTAGCATAGGCATCACTATCCGCCTGATGAGGGCAATCATGAACATGGCCGTATGCCCTGCTTAAATCTTCGAGCTTAAAGCTATCCATTCGAGGTGAAATAACCTTCGCCATTTCTACCGTATCAACCGTATACCCTAAGAACATTTCATAGCCCACCCGCTCGAGCTCTGCCTGCAGGAAGGTTAAATCAAAGAGCACATTATGAGCAACAAAAACAGCTTCTTCCAAAATCCCAATTATGTACGGAGCAATCTCCTTAAAGGTCGGGGCAGACTTTACGTCTTCTTCCGTAATCCCGGTAAACTCCTGGATGAATGGAGGAATCGGCCGTTCTGGATTCACGTAAGAGGAATATTGATACGTAATCTCCCCATATTCAATTACAATAGCGGCGAATTGGATAATACGGTCCCCTGCTTTCGAGTTATTGCCCGTTGTTTCCAAATCAACGACTACATATCTATTCTCCATGTTTGACACCTGCTTAAATCATATCTATCAATATCGCAGCCAAGAGCTGCCCTTTTTACGTTATTTTTTATTGGATTAAAGACTGGTAAACCAGCTTCCCTGTCAGGATTCATAATACTCCATTTATAGCAGATTGAAAACCAATTATCAAAGACATGAGCATTTACTCTGTCTATATGGCATTACTGTTAAGCGGCTATTTCTCATATTTACATGAGAGCCGTATTTCTGCCAGATGCTAAATGCCTAAAGAAAATAAAGAAGCATAGTCGAGTGAGCACTTCCTCCTTGTGTCCCCTTATTTTCCACATAAGCTTCAAGGATATTCCATCAGCCAGCAATCCTGATAAATTCCTTCGTGAAGCTCATGCGCATGCAGCTTAGTCACCTTCTTAAAACCGCATTTCTCATAGCATCTGATGGCTCTCTCATTTCTTGTTTGGGGATCCATTATGACCTTTTGTGCTCCCTTATTATGAAGCAAAAATGCAGTCATGGACTTCACAAGGAGCGTTCCGATGCCTTGCCCCCAATAATCCGTTTCGCCTATGAACTGGTCGATTCCATAGATGTTTTCATCGCTATAACCATATTTCATCCGCGTCTTTTCATCGACTTTATAAAATTGGATATAACCGATTGGCTTATTCATATATTCGACGATGCATTTTGTCTCTTCGTCATTCACTTCCAAGAATACCTGTTCCGCTTTTTTCTCATCAAAGGGATTATCTCTTCCCTCATAGTATTCTAAAACGGCATTGTCTGAAAGCCATTTCGTCATTAGCTTAAGATCTCTTTCCTCTAAGACCCTGACAGCCAGTCGGCCATTCTCAAAAATCATCTCAACATCACTCCCCCGGCTTTCGCTCCCCTTCATTTATATAAAATCTCGGATATCCTTAATGATGCTCTTCAACATATCAATCGATTCGAGGATATTTCCTTCCCTCTCCAAACTGTGATGCATTTCTGAAATCAGTCGAGTTGTAACAAACGGGTTTTGTTTAATCCGCTCAAATTGTTCAGATATATAATGCGGATCCTTATCACCAATGATGCATAAGGTTTGCTGCCTGCTGTCAGCCAATAGATCTGCCACTCTTTCTTCTTTGAGGAGCGGAGTCACCCATATTACTTTGGTTTCATGAGTACCGATTTTTTCTAAGATAGATTCGATGGAAAGTGTTCCGATTGATTTAGCAAGCAAAATATATTGCCTGTAACCCTTATCCGGCAAGACACGGTCCAAAACGGCGCTCACGTCATGGTTGATGGCTTGCGACAGCTCTTCCCATGAGAAATCATCATAAAATGGATCAATATAGGGATAATTGACCTTAAGAACATCTATGGAAGATTCAAGGAACAAGGAGGATGCATAATGAAACAACGGCGCTTGAGCCGTGTATCCCGCACCAGGCAGCATAATGGCCAGCCTCTCCGTATACTCGTTTGTGCCTGCAAGCGTGTAAGGAATCTTCATCTTTTTATAGCCTTTCACATAGTCTGACTCATAGCGCTGCATCGCTCTCGCCCTCTCTTTTTTATCAATCATTTTAGCATAAAATACCACTTAAAGAGCTCCATTCCTCTAAAAACATAAAAAAACACACTGAGAATCCTTAGATGAATCGTCAGTGTGTTTCCTCTTTATTTAGTATACTTACAGAATCGTTGCCTCAGGCTCAAGCCCGATCATCTGCGTGATGGTATTATTCTCATCAAGCACGGCGACTCTCGGCTGGTGAGTACGGGCTTTTTCCTCAGAAACAAGTCCATAAGAGATGATAATGACCTTATCACCTTCCTGGACAAGCCGAGCAGCAGCCCCATTCAAGCAAATGACCCCGCTTCCCCTTTTGCCTGGTATGATATAGGTTTCAAATCTGGCTCCATTATTATTATTAACGATTTGCACCTTTTCATTAGGCAGCATATCAACTGCTTCGAGCAAATCCTCATCAATCGTAATACTTCCTACATAGTTTAAGTTAGCCTCCGTTACGGTTGCTCTGTGAAGCTTTCCTTTCATCATGGTACGATACATGATGTTACCCCCTTGATTCTTCGTTTGAAATGATCACATTGTCAATCAGGCGCACCTTGCTGTATTGTACGGCAGCGGCCACAATCATCTTCGCGCTAACGCTTGTGATTGGTTTAAGCTCTGGATAGCTCAGACCCTCTAAATAGTCGATTGTCCCCGTTATATGCCCTTGCAAATATCCCCTGCCTTCTGCAATGGCTGCCTCAGGCGTCACTCCATTATCAATAGCCTCTTTTATCTTGAATAAGGCTTTAGAAATATGGACCGCTTCTGCCCGTTCGTCAGCTGTCAGATTGACATTTCTTGAGCTTAAGGCAAGGCCGTCCTCTTCACGCTTAATTTCGACACCGACCAGCTTGATCGGGAAGTTGAAATCTTGAATTAAGCCTTCAACAACAGCCACTTGCTGAGCATCCTTCAACCCAAAGTAAGCGCGCGTCGGACCGACGATATTAAAGAGCTTTGTCAGCACAGTCGCCACCCCGTCAAAATGCCCCGGACGTGACTTCCCGCACAGACTATCGGTCCTCTGATGAACCTTTACAGTCACCATCGGCTGCTCGCCATACATCTCGGCAACTGTCGGATAGAACAAATAATCTGCACCGGCCTCCCGGGCCAACGCTTCATCACGTTCAATGTCGCGCGGATATTGATCAAAATCCTCATTTGGACCGAATTGCAGCGGATTGACAAAGATACTGATGACAACAATTTCATTTTCTTTTCGGGCTGCATGGATCAGAGACAGATGTCCTGCATGCAAATATCCCATCGTTGGTACAAATCCAATTGTTTTCCCGTTTGTTTTTTCTTCTGTAAGCAATCTACGCAGTTCATCAATCCGATTAACAATTTTCATTTATTTATTTCTCTCCCCCGTAAAGCGCAAGCAGTTCTTCTTCCTTCATCGTGAATGAATGGCTTTCAGATGGAAAAGCTCCAGACTTCACTTCTTGTATATGATCTGATAAGGCGTTCCCTATCGTAGTATTTAAATCCGCATAGGACTTCACAAATTTCGGTACCCGTCCGACTCCATAAAGAAGGACATCATGATAGACGAGCACTTGTCCGTCTGTGCGATTTCCGGCTCCGATTCCAATTGTCGGGATGGCGAGCTTATTCGTGATCTCCTCACCAACCTGGTATGGGACACATTCAAGCACAAGCGCAATCGCCCCTGCCTCCTGACATTTCAGGGAATCATTCAATAATTGCAGTGCCGCTTCCTTCGTTTTGCCTTGAACCTTATATCCGCCAAGGACGCCCACTGATTGGGGAGTTAACCCAAGATGGGCAACGACCGGTATGCCGGCATCTGTCAGGGCCTTGATTTTGAGCAGCACATCGCCTGCCCCTTCAAGCTTAACCGCATCAGCTCCAGCTTCCTGAAGAAGCCTAGCAGCATTCTTCAATGTCTCATCCATTGAAACATGGTAGCTCATAAAGGGCATATCCGCGACGATAAACGTATGCGGTGCTCCTCGGCGCACTGCCTTCGTATGATGAATCATGTCATCCATCGTCACTGGAACGGTAGAATCATAGCCAAGTACGACCATACCCAATGAATCTCCGACAAGAATCATGTCAACGTCGGCTTGTTCTGCTAATTTAGCAGATGGGTAATCATAAGCCGTCAGCATGGAGATTTTCTCTCCATTTTCTTTCATCTTCCAAAAATCTGCAGCAAATTTCATTTTTTTCCTCCTTCACTTTCCGAGGAGAGAAAAACAGCCGGATTTGCACAAAAAAATCCTTCTCAAGCAGAAGGATTGGATTCGCAAAAATGACTTTTATCCCTCTGTCCCGGTCCTATTTCTAAGATACAGGCAGACTATCAACTTTCACTTACAATGCATACAAGGTGCAGGTCGTTTCCGCTACTGCCCTCATATGCATTATAACGGGAGGGGATAAAATTTTCCATTTTTTCTGTATTCTTATTTAAAAATTACATATGGTGAATCGTTATATCACCTGAATAGATAAGCTGCTCCTCATTTGTATGCTCATCCTTCACAACAAGAGCGCCATCCTCATTAATGCCTCTCGCATACCCGGTGAGAGATTTTTGCGCGGTTGTTGCCGTGACCCGCTTGCCGATCGTAATGGAATACCTTTCCCATTGCTCTTTAATTGGAGAAAACCCTTCAGCTAGGAATGTGACATACAGGTCCTCAAATTTAGCCAGAAAGCTTTGCAGAAAGATCACCCGATCAAGATTTTCCCCCTTCTCGATGGCGAGGGAGGTCGCAATGCTCTTAATATCGGTGCTGAAATCCTCTGGCTGCTGATTAACATTTATCCCAATTCCGATGACAACCGAATGAATTTGGTCTGATTCAGCATGCAGCTCGGTCAAGATTCCCGCAATTTTTTTCCCGTTCACAAGCACATCGTTCGGCCATTTAATGCCTGCCTCAACCCCCATTTCTCTCATGGCTAGTACAGCTGCTACGGCGGTCAATAACGTCAGGCGCGGCGCTTGATACGGCGGGATGTCCGGCTTTACGATCAAGCTCATCCATAGACCGCCTTGATGCGGGGAATGCCATACTCTCTGCAGCCTGCCCTTTCCCTCTGTCTGTTCCTCACTAATAACCAACGTGCCGTTTTCCGCTCCCTTGGCAGCAAGTTCACTTGCGATTGTCTGGGTGGTTGGGACTGATTCATAGGCATGGATCGACCTTCCGATAAAATCTGTTTTTAACCCAATGAGAATCTCTGTTTCCGTTAAACGGTCCTTTCGCGGCAAGATTCGATAGCCCTTCTTCTTAACCGCCTCAATCTCAAACCCTTCCTTGCGCAAAGCATCAATATGCTTCCAAACCGCCGTACGCGAACATCCGGCTATCTCAGCTAAATATTGTCCCGATATATAGCCGTCCCCCGCGTTTGTCAGGGCATGGACTAATTGTTTTTTAATTGATTGTTCCCCTGTATGAGCCATCGTTTCACGAACTCCTTCTCGTTAACTATCTCTCCATCTAGCATTCCTTGAATGATATCCTTCATCGTTTCCTTAATCCATGGTCCGCCCTTTTTACCTGACCATTTGATCAAATCATTACCGGAAAAGGAAAGCGGAGTTTCTTTTTGAATCGGCATCTTGGCATACAAGTCATCAATTCTATCATGCTCAGCAGGCTGTCCGGAATAAGCGGCCCACACACGTTCGATGCTATGGGCGGCCTCTATTCCCAGCTCGTATAATTGGTAGCGGGTAAAGAACTCGGCCTTTCTCCGTTCATAGCCTAGAAGCAACGCTTTTATCCTTTTTATGACGGCAACTGGGAGCTTCCATTCCTTGAACATACTTTCATTCATAGAGCTCGTTAAAGCAATCACCGAAAGCCATTCTTCAAATGTTTGGCATTCACTAACCTCAAGTGAGAGGAAATGGCTAATTCGTTCAGTGAATTTATCAAGCTCTGGGTAATAGTTCAGAATTTGAGTGCTGGCTGCGACTCTAAGCGCTTCTTTCGGCTTTTTACCAGATAGCAGTTTTTGAAATTCCGCTGTTTTTCGCTCCTGGGCGATATGGCTCAGCAGATTTGCTTTTTCACTGAGGGCGCGATATGTATTCTCTTCAACCTCAAACCCAAGCTGGCTTATAAAACGGACTGCCCGCACCATACGGAGCGCATCTTCTGAGAAGCGTTCATCTGGGCTCCCAACCGTACGGATAATTTGATTCTCAATATCCTCACGACCGCAAAAAGGGTCATATAAACATCCATCCTTATCCATAGCAATCGCATTCATAGTGAAATCTCTTCTTTTTAAATCCTCCCTAAGCGAAGTGACAAACTCCACCTGATCGGGACGGCGGAAGTCCTTATAAGTGCTTTCTGTTCGGAAAGTCGTCACCTCATAAGGAACACCCTCATGAAATACGAGTACCGTGCCATGCTCGATGCCCACATCAATCGTATGGCCAAATATCTCTTTCACCTCTAAAGGTGTAGCTGATGTAGCAATATCTACGTCATGAATCTCTTTGCCCATGATGGAATCTCGTACCGAACCCCCAACAAAATAAGCCAAATATCCGCCTTGCTCCAATTGTTCAAGAACGGGAACAGCCCGTACAAATTCCTGTTTCATTATCATGGCCCCTCTTCCAATAGAACGGACGCATACAAGTCCTCGTATTGGTCCACTATGCGGCTCGTTTCAAAATGCTCCCGGACAATACGGATGGCATTCTCTCCTAATGCCTGTCTTTTTCTGTCATCGTTCAATAATTCATATAGTTTCTCTGCTGCCGAGTCTGAATCGCCTTTTTCGACAATATACCCGTTGACCCCATCCTGTATAACCTCAGGAATTCCTCCAATGTTGGTTCCAAGACACGGTACGCCATGAAGCATCGCTTCTAGAAGCACTAAACCAAAGCTTTCCTTTTCTGACATAAGGACACAAGCATCACTAATGGCATAAAGCTCATGCAGATTCTCTTGCTTGCCCAATAAAATAACCCGCTCACGTAAGCCAAGCTTTTTTATTTGCTTATTAACGGTGCCCATCTCCGGCCCGTCTCCCACAAGTACGAGCTTACAAGGTAACCTTTTAGACACAGCTGCAAATGCATGAAGAATATCCGGAATTCGTTTGACCTTACGGAAATTGGATACGTGAATGATGACTTTTTCATCTTCCTTAATATTCAGCTCTGCTTTCAAGTCAATATCAGAATTGTCCGCAGGTGCTGGATAATCAATGAAATTATAGATGGTCTTGATTTCTTTGTCAGGCTGGATTAAATCATATGTCTCCTTTACAAGAGCATTCGACACTGCCGTCACTGCGTCTGATTTCTCGATAGCAAACTTAATCATATCCTGCATGGAGGAATCAGACCCAAGAACCGTGATATCTGTTCCGTGTAAGGTTGTTACGACTTTCAGACGCTCATTCGTCATCTGCTTTGCCAAAATGCCGCATACCGCATGCGGCATCGCATAATGAGCATGAATAATATCCAAGCCCTCATTTTTCACAACCTCAGCAATTTTGCTTGCCAGAGATAATGTATAGGGAGGGTATTGAAATACGGCATATTGATTAACTTCCACTTGATGGAAATAAATATTGGGATAGCGTTTATTCAGACGAAACGGCATGCTTGAAGTGATGAAATGAATTTCATGGCCGCGTTTAGCGAGCGAAATGCCAAGCTCTGTGGCCAATATGCCGGATCCGCCGACAGTCGGATAACAAACAATGCCTATTTTCAATTTCTTCATTTTGACACCCCAAACAAGTCCGCATCCAGGATAAGCGGTTTTTTTGTCTTAAATGCTTCAGCAAAAAGAACCCCGGCATCCCGGCCAAAAGCTCTCTCCCGTCCTTCAATCGCTTCAAGATACCCTTCTGTCAAAGGAGTTATGACACCATCACTAGAGCGTTCGAATTGAGATTGGTAGCATTTCAGCGCCTCTATCTTCCGGTCAAAGCTATCGCTGATGTCAATACAAAAGTCCGGGCGGTGGAAGCTGTTAATCATATATTCATATACAGCCGCCGGTTTATGCGGCTCTTGATTATCCTGGTCGACATATTTGCGGATTCCAGCCGAAAAGACCGCCTCAAAGACCAATTCACTCACCCGTCCATGGTCAGGATGACGGTCAATATGATAGGGAGCGAATATGAGCCTTGGCTGAAAGCGACGAATTACAGCCGCCACCTTAGCAATATTCTCTGGGGTGATGAAGAGATTCCGGTCACCCATATTAAGGTTGATTCGCTCACTCACCCCAAGGCATTTAGCTGCTCTTTCCGCCTCCATCTTCCGGTTCTCCGGTGTACCGTTTGACGATAGCTCTGCCTCAGTCAAATCGCAAATCACAGCTGTTTTTCCTAGTTTCGTGTATTTCGCCAATGTACCGCCCATACCGAGTTCAACATCATCTGAATGGGCGCCAAAACATAATATATCCGTTTTCATTCTAGGTGTTTTACTCCTTTTCTCTGACAATCGATCTCCATTTAAGGTCTCCGCGGTCTAACCCGTGAATAATAAGCTCAGCTGTCCCCATATTTGTCGCAAGCGGGACAGAATACACATCTGCCAAACGAATCAAGGCACTTACATCTGGCTCATGCGGCTGTGCCGTTAGCGGATCACGGAAGAAAATGATGGCGTCAATATCATTCTGTGCCACCATTGCTCCAATTTGCTGGTCACCGCCAAGCGGGCCGGATTGATAGCGATGCACCGTAAGGCCTGTTGCCTCTTGGATTCTCGATCCTGTCGTACCAGTAGCAAATAATTGGTGCTGACTCAAAATAGGCTTGTAAGCAAGCGTGAACTGTACCATATCATCTTTTTTCTTATCATGTGCAATCAGTGCAATTTTCATAAAATTTTATACGTCCTTTCAATCGAGGATATTTTCCAATCCATATACTAAGTGATCTAAATTCATGACAGTATCAACAGATACCCTCACACCCGACATAAACGACTTCCGGTCATAGGAATCATGACGGATCGTCAAGGTTTGCCCCTCCCCGCCAAAAATGACCTCCTGATGGGCAATCAGACCCGGCAATCGAACACTGTGAATACGCATGCCTTCAAAATCAGCGCCTCGCGCCCCAGGGATGGTTTCTTTTTCATTAGCATGTCCTTGCTTTTTCACCGTGCGTTCCTCTGAAATCAATTGAGCCGTTTTAATAGCCGTACCAGATGGTGCATCTAGCTTTTGGTCATGGTGCATTTCGAGAATCTCCACATCGTCGAAATACTTCGCTGCATTTTGCGCAAATTTCATCATCAGAATAGCACCGATGGCAAAGTTCGGTGCGATAATGCAGCCGATTCCCTTATCCTTTGTCATTGTACGCAGCTCACCTAAATCTTCATCTGAAAAACCTGTCGTGCCGACGACTGGCCGGATTCCATGCGCAAGAGCTGATAATGTATGTATTCTTCCCACCTCTGGAGTGGTTAAATCAATAAGTACGTCTGCTTCAACAGTTGAGAAGCATTCCTCATGGTCCTCATAAACTGGAACATCGGAACCGATTCCAGCAAAGCCATCTACTTCATTCAAGTATTTTCCCCCGTTTTTGCGGTCAAGGACTGCCGCCAGGTGGAAATGCTCGGTTTCTTGAACCATCTGTACTGCTGCTCTTCCCATCTTCCCTCTCGGTCCAGCAATAATAATATTTATCATTCTTGTTCATCCTTTCTCGTCCATCGGTCTCGGTCCCTCGTCCGAAATTTCTCCATAACAAGGTCATGTGCATGCTCCAGGTCAACCCCAAGTGAATTGGCCATGCAAATCAGCACGAACAAAACATCACCCATTTCCTCTTCTATCGCTTTCTCTTCCTCTGTTGATTTCTTCGGTTTCTCGCCATAATGATGATTGACCTCACGCGCAAGCTCCCCTAGTTCCTCTGTGAGCCTCGCCGTCATCGCCAAAGGGCTAAAATAACCTTCCTTAAATTGTCCGATATAGCTATCTACCTCTTGCTGCATTTGTTCCATCGTTTTTTTGCTGCTCACTTATTCCACATCCATTCTTAAGCTCACTTCAACATGTTAGCCCATCTATCTATTTTCGAGCAATTAGCGTCCACATATGATAAAATTCATTAGGGCATAATGACATGATTATAACTTAATTGTACACCATAGATATTATCAAATAGCAAGGAAGGGGGTTTACATATGATTTTCAATTTAAGATTAAAGAATATTTTATTTATCTTGGCCGGCTCAGCCATCATGGCCTTTGGACTCGTCCATTTTAACATGCAAAACCAATTAGCCGAAGGAGGATTTACGGGAATTACCCTCCTTATCTATAATTTGACTGGATTAAGCCCATCCATTTCTAATATTTTATTAAATCTGCCTTTATTCTTGATCGGCTATAAGCTATTGGGCAAGAAGACCTTTATTTACACGATTATCGGAACAGTTGGTCTATCTATTTTTATCGCGATATTTGAAAGATATCAACTTCATATTCCGCTCAAGGACGATTTAATGCTTGCCGCCCTGTTTGCCGGAGTCTTTATTGGCGTTGGACTCGGAATTATCTTCCGCTATGGAGGAACGACCGGGGGTGTAGACATTATTGCCCGTCTTGTCTTTAAGTACAAAGGTTATAGTATGGGAAAGACCATGTTTATCTTTGATTTCTGTGTCATTACCCTTTCTCTGGCAACGTATCTTAACTACAAAGAAGCTATGTATACACTCGTTCTCGTCTTCATCGGAAGCCGCGTCATCGACTTTATCCAGGAAGGGGCCTATGCGGCCAGAGGGGCTTTTATCATCAGTGAATCCAACCAGGAGATTGCCAAAAAAATCAACGAAGATATGGAACGCGGCGTCACGATCCTTAAGGGATATGGATCATTTTCAAAGCTTGAGAAAGAGGTCATCTATTGCGTCGTAGGCAAAAACGAAATCGTACGCCTCAAAAACTTGATTACATCTGTTGACCCGCACGCCTTCGTATCCGTCTCAGTCGTCCATGATGTTCTTGGAGAAGGTTTTACGCTCGATGAGGATAAAAAACCGCTCGACAATTAAGAATTAAAATACCATAAAAAAGAGGGGAGATGATTCTCCCCTCTTTTTGTTAATCTTCGTTATTCATTCCAGTTAACATGAGCACAAAACGAAGCAGTTCAAGCAAGGCAACTGCTGCAGCTGCTACATAAGTCAATGCCGCCGCATCCAATACCTTCTTCGTTTCTCTCTCTTCGCCTGCGTCAATAACGCCAAGCGCGACCACTTGCTTCATCGCACGGCTTGAAGCATTAAACTCAACCGGCAATGTGACAAATTGGAATAAAACCGCTGCTGCCATGAATAGAACACCAAGCAAGGCGAGATTGTAGATTGAGAAAATCATCCCAGCAATGATCAAAATCCAAGAGAAGTTAGAACCGATATTCGCAACAGGGACTAATTTGTGGCGAATTCTCATAAAAGTATATCCCTCTTTGTCCTGAATGGCATGACCAACTTCATGGGCAGCTACGGCTGTGCCAGCAAGAGAATGACCATGGTAAATGTCAGAGGATAATCTGACAACCTTCGCTGTCGGATCATAATGGTCGCTTAATACACCATGTGTTTCTTCAATTTTTACGTTATATAATCCATTTTCGTCCAAAATCTTTCTTGCCACTTCAGCTCCTGTGTATCCATTTGACGCAGGAACCTTAGAATATTTGGAATATGCACTTTTGACCTTCATTTGAGCGAAAATCGGTATAATCAAAATCAAAATAAAGTAAATTAGAAACGACATTTATATCCTCCATTATTATTGTGATTAATATTATTGTAATAATTAAAACGTTCTTCTGTCAATGGATAGATACTTTTCAAAATTTTATCAAATATCGTGATTTTTCTTTTTTGTGTGAATGATTTCTTCACTTGCCTTATATTTGCGATATCCGACATAGGATAAAGTCATCAATATAATGCTGCCAGTCGAGATAATCACCCACCAAAGGGATGGATCTGTATCATCCTTCTCTGCTTCATCAAATATATCGTGGAGCTGTCCTTCCAGATCGGCTATATCCTTTTGCTTACTGCTATCAGAGAATACTTGAGGGCGGTATTGGTCAATAAATTTAAGATGGGCATCGACCTGCTGAAATTTTTCCGGAGTCACATCTATCTTCAAGGAAGGATACAAAATATTATAAATGGCCAGCAAACGATTCAACTCTTCTTGGAAAGCAACAGAATCCTGATCCTTAACAGCTTTGCGCGTATCCTGCGCCGCGGTCATGATTTGGCCCCTCATCTTCGTCCATAAAGGGCTTTTCTCATGGTTCACGGCATCATAGGCTAATCTGAACTTCGTCATCTCATTGACTGCTTCCTGATTCGACTTCTCTGTATCCTTGATGGTCTTCATGGCATCATCAAGCGCTATGGTCACAACATTAATCTCATCCATTGAATATAGATTGCCCTCAGAAGCCGCATCTAAAAACCTCTCTGAAAATACATTCAGCAATTCCTCTGCTTCCTGCCTGCGGTCTACCTTCACAAACTGTAAGGATCGGTCAGCAATCGTTTCGATGGCTTCATCTTCTGCGGGGCTGGCGGCAATAGCCTGTATGGATAGTGATGCAAGAATGATAACGGATCCCATGATCCCTTTTAGCAACTTCATAAAAAATGTCCCTCCTCACCATACTAATATGTATGTGAAAAGGGACAAGGCAAGAACATAAATATATTTCATCTCGTTGGGAGTGTATAAGCAGTACGCCCTTTCCTTACAGTGGCTAAGTAGCCAATACCAATCGACAGGATGCTAAGCCAAAAGGTGAAATAGCCAATTTCATCCATATAAAGATGAAGAACACTGTATGTCGGCATCATCCCAAATACATAATCAATGATTTCATTATGGACCAGGATAATGGCAGCGACTGCTAAATGCCATGGCTTCACACGGAAATATGGAGCATAAAGCAGACCCTCCAAGGCCATAGCCGCATGAGAAACAATCAGCATGAGCGCAATCAAGGAGAATGAACCATCAACAATAAACGAAAATAGATTCATCACAACCGCCCAGATTCCATACTTGAACAAAGACACAACCGCTAGCGCTTCGAATAGCCCAAAGTTTCTGCCCATCATGATTCCTGCCAGCGCAATGACAAAGAACAAGCTTGCCGTCGGACTATCAGGCACAAACAAGATAAAATGGAGCGGGGTCACCTCAAGCTGAGTCTTATACCAGTAGTAGCCGTAAAAGGTGCCGAAAATGTTGATGACCAGTATAGCCCATAGAACCATCCGATTAGAGAGGATGGCATAAATCCAATTTTTCATCTTATGTATTGAGCCTCCAAACCAAATAAGTACTTCTTCATTCATGATAGCCTTTATCCAGCTGTACTGACAAGCTTCAATAATGATGATTTTCTTAATCTCATGCCCATAAACCGCTCACTGATATTCTCAATATCAAAAAAGGACATCAGAATTCACTTCTCTGATGTCCTTTAATCTAAATGAACTGCCCCCGATTGGACACTCCAAATCAATTATTCCGTGCTTGTACTTGTTTGCTCTCCGCCTTCGGCGCCAGCGCCTTTAATAAACTCAGCCAAAGTCTTAAGCTCTTCTTCCGACCCCTTAAAGACAGCCGGCATTTTCCCGCTCTCTGTACCGTTTACGGCAATCTCAGAGATTTGGTCAACCTCTAATTCACTTCCTAGCAAACTTGGACCTGCCCCGCCTTGAAGCGAGTCACCATGACAGCTGATACACCCTTGATCCTGATAGAGCTTATACCCATCAGAATCTTTATCGATAGCTGAATCATCAATGATTTGTCCTTGCAATTTAGCCGCTGCCCAGTCATGTGTGGAAACGGTCTCCCACGTCAAATAGAATACTCCGGCAAACGCTAAAAGCATAAAGCCTACCGCAAACTTACGCTTTGCAGGGCGTCTTTCTGGCCCCCTGTCCAAAAACGGCGCAAGCATTAACGCACCAAATGCTAATCCCGGAATAACAAGTGCACCAATCAAATTATACGGTCCTGATGCATATGAATACTTAAGAAGCTGGTATAAAAACATAAAGTACCAGTCTGGCAGTGGCGCATAGCCTGTATCCGTCGGGTCGGCTATCCTCTCTAGCGGGGAAGGATGCGCAACCGTTAAACATAAGAAGCCTACCAAGAAAACAGCGCCAACCATCCACTCCTTCAGCAAGAAGTTTGGCCAGAATGCTTCGGTCTTCCCTGGATACTCAGAATAGTCTTTCGGAATATTCGGCTTTCTGTCAGCGCTGATTCTCGAGTCGCCTACAAATCTCATACCTTTTCCACGATGCATATGGATATCCCCTCCTTCTTTACAATTCTCAGTTTAAAAAGAAAAAACTTATAGCGGCCCGGAAATTCCTTGCTTACGAATCATCAGGAAGTGAGCTGCAATCAGCCCAATCAAAGCTGCTGGCAAGAAGAATACATGAATCGCAAAGAATCGGGTCAATGTTTGAGCTCCGATAATTGTCGGATCACCAGCTAAAAGTGTCATCAAGTAAGGGCCGATAAACGGAACCGAATCTATGATGGTTAACGTTACCTTCGTCGCGAATAATGCTTTCATATCCCAAGGAAGAAGGTAACCCGTCAGACCTAAAGCTAGCATAATAAAGAAAATAAGAACTCCAACAATCCAGTTTAATTCACGTGGCTTTTTATAAGCTCCCTGGAAGAACACGCGCATTGTATGTAAAAACATCATGACGATTACCACACTAGCTCCCCAGTGATGCATTCCCCTTACAATTTGGCCAAAAGCCACTTCATTCTGCAAGAAATACACAGAATTCCATGCATTCTCGATATCTGGCACATAATACATCGTCAGGAACATGCCGGATAGAATTTGAATAACAACAATAAAGAATGTCAATCCCCCAAAACAATAAACAAATGCCGAAAAGTGATGGGCAGGGTTTACATGCTCTGGGACTTCATGATCAGCGATGTCGCGCCAAAGTGGCGTTATATCCAGCCGCTCATCAATCCAATCATACATTTTATTCAGCAATGGTTACGCCTCCCTACACCTCATTTGTTTTTGTGTTGCCTAAGTACAATACTCCATCTTTTTCCTGCATATCATACAAATCAAGCGGACCGATCGGCGGTGTATTCGGAATATTCTTACCGTTTTTCTCATAACGGCCGCCATGACAAGGGCAATAGAACTCATTCTTATGCTTCTCATCACCCTCCCAGTTGACTGTACAGCCTAAGTGCTTACATACAGGAGATAAAGCGACAACGTCGCCTCCTTCATCCTTGTAAACCCACGCTGTTCTCGTCTCCTCTGCTTCATACCAGCCATCCTGGACTTTCAGCTTGTAATCGACGCGAGTCGGTGTTTCCGTAATCTCACTGATTTTTAAGCCTGTATTAATAAAGTCACCTGAGGCATTAGCCTTTAAGGCAGGATCGACCGCAAACCGCAGCATCGGCATAACCATTGCCGCACCCATGAATCCCCCAACACCCATGAGTGTGTAATTCAAGAATTGGCGTCTTGAAACTTTTTGGCTGCTCATTTAATTTCTCCCCCCTTATATGGAAAGTCTGACAAAATTACAGAATTGCACAAACTTTATAAAACTAGGACATTACAATAATATCCTAATATTTTTGATAGGTCAACAAACTCCCAATTAAGGAAATAGATGGTTTATTATGTAAGTATTTTCAATCAGTGTTCCAAGCTTCCCTCAACAGCTCCGTAATTTGCTCTGTATGATCATCCAAGACTTGCTTGATCGCCTCTTTAGGCATTTTATCGGTCTGAATGGAGGGAAACCAAAGAATCTCTTCCTGATTCGCAGCGCTTAACCATTTATTATCCGTCGTAAGGAATCGAATATAGGTGAATCCCGCTTCCCTATAGAATTCTCTCCATTGACTTAATAGACCGTTCTTGAACTCTTGTCCGCTTTCTTTCATATAGGGAACTGGATGTGCCAGAAAAATTCTTCCCTTCAACTCTCTCTCAAGCTCATAGGTCAGCAGGCTCAGATATTCATAGGATGCCACAGCCTGGTTGACGCCTTTCTCAAATGTAATCGCATTCAATGGAATGATCACTGTATCCACATATTCCCTAGAACGCTGAAACATCTCCATATCACCCGTTTGATACTTCATGTAATCCCTCCTCGTGTCCATTTCATTGTAAACTAAAATAAGTAAAAATTATACAGAAACGCATAAAAAAAGCCAGGCCGCTTAGCTCCTCTAACGCTAAGCGATCTGGCTTATTTGCTGACGGGATTTAAGTCAGGGATTTTTTCTTTGTGCGGAGCCTTTTCAGGCGATTGCTTAATAGGGTGAATTGAGCATGGTCTCTTTCATCAATCGACACGTCAATCAATTTCAGCAGCCGCTCTTCCTCAAAACGATTCAAGCTTTCTTCCAGAATGCTCTCGGCGATATGCTGGTCTTGCTCATTCCCAGGCAGATTCTTCGGCAAATACGGATTTTCCTCCAAGACAGCTGCATATTGGTAGGAAGAATACGCTGTTCGAAAGTTCAATTGAATATAAATGTCTTCCTCACGGTTTAATCTGATGTCATGGAAGGATTTCTCTGCATCAGTTGTCATGATATTGCTCTTATAGAATCGAAAAGGCACGTCATCCACACAATGTGTGGACATAACCATCCCTTTTGGGCAATATTTGGCTCCCTCAACAAAATGGACATTCCTCATCAGCTGATCATGACTCATCAAATAGTTCAATATCCACACACATTCGCGCCGCTTTAATTGATAATTATTCAGAAACCAACGGATGAATTCTTTTTTCTCATCGACAGATACAGGGGTTTTCAATGGTGGAGCCCTCCTCTGCGCATATAATTTAAATTCTTTCTAAAATATCCAGATACTCATCATTACTTGGATCATCCTTCAATAGCTTCTCAAAGATGGATCGAGCTTCCTCAAATTTACTGTCTTCAAGCAAGAAGTAACCATATTCGTGCAAGAATTCCTTATTCTCCATGAAATGCTGATAAGCTTCACGATAGGACGAGAGGGCTTGCTCATATTCCTCTAGCTCTGAATAGGCCGTTGCCATTAACCAATCAAATTGAGGATCCTCTTCTCCCATTTCACGCACAGATGAGACTAAATCAATAACCTCTGAATATTGTTCCTCATGCAGGTATAATTTGCCCAGTGTCAAGATTGCCTCCAAATAACCAGGATCGATCGCTATGGCCTCTGAAAGCCACTTAATCGCTTTTGGAGAATCTCCTTTCTTGGATGCCAATTCTGCTCCATAAAGGAATATTTCTTTATTGAACGGGTCTTCTTTCATTCCCTCTTCAGCCACTTCAATCGCCATCTGAAGATCTTTATTCTCCTCATAGGCCATTGCTAAATACATATACAAGGAATGATAAGCCGGGTCCATTTCCTTCAAATCACTGAACTTGGCAATAGCCGTGACATATTCACCGGCATGAAATGCGGCAAACCCATATTCGAACAGCAAGTTTACATCATTGTCATTGTCCTCTCGTTCTGCCTTATTAAAATATGGCAGTGATTCTTCAAATTCACCAAGAGATACGAGTGATAAAGCCAAACGCTTATTAATGGAAATGCCATTAATGCTTGAATCATTTTGAGAAATATAAGTATATAATTCTACGGCTTCACGGAAATTTCCTTGTTGATAATAAAGTTCTGCCAAGGCAAATTTCACAATCGGCTCATCAGGCAGGATAACATTAGCTTCCAGCAGCTTTCGAACGCTCACTTCTTCCATTCCCATTGCCTGATAAAGGTCGCCAAGCAGCAGCAATGCCCCTGGATACATTGGGTCATCGTTTTCAATTTTCTCCAAATACAATAGCGCTTCCTCTTCATTGCCCAGTTCTGCTGAGACTTCTGCCAGTGAGAAAAGAACCTCTCCTTCCTCCGGATACCGTTTCTCAAGCTCCTCAAACAATTCCTTTGCCTCTTCCATAAAACCTAAAGAAGCTAGTTCTTCTGCCAATGTAAAAATATCCTCATCGTTTTGAGATTCCTTAATTAAATTTATATGTGTTTTTGCTTCTTCCCATTCACCTTGCAAAAGTTTTTTTCTGATTGTTTCAATATTCATTTCCCTATATTCCTTTCCAAATGCTCATTTCGAACGGTTAATTTGGACCAACTGTAAGCAGTGATACGGCGTTTATTCCAGCCGTAAATTCAGCATCGCGCTACAAACATTAACTTGTCCATGTCTGGAAACGCTCCCAAAGGAACCTGCTTATGAATGTATTCTATGTAGACATCGTGTTTTCCTGTGGTAAAAATCAAATGAATAGCTGCAGAGGAAGATTTAGTGGATGATATGCATGAAAATAATCACTTCCTGTATATACAGTATAGCCAATTTTCGATACCTAGAATAGATTTAATTTCATCTAGAGCCCGTCTAGTATACCCTGCGACATTCACCACCCTACCAAATATTTATTCGATAGTAAAGTCCATTAACTTCCCCACATTGATATTCTCTTAAAGACATGCTATGTTCCTTTCCTTCGATTTAGCACCATGACCGTTAAAATGGTTAAGAAAGTTACGAGAATACGTCATAGATGCTCTCTAGTCTATTAAATTCACCTATCTCTGCATACAAAAAGGCATCCAGCTTCACTAGAATCTGAATGCCCTTAAACATGTTAGTTTATTAACCTTTCCAGGTCATCAAAAAAGCTTGGATATGAGACGGAGATTGCGCTCTCGTTCTCAAGCTCCACAGGACCGTCCGATAATAAGGAGGCAATACTCAGCGTCATGCCAATCCTATGGTCAGTGAGACTGTCTACCTTTCCGCCGTGCAGGGATTGTTCCCCCTCAATAATCAATCCATCGTCCGTCGGGGTAATCATGGCTCCTAGCCGGCCGAGCTGTGTAGCAATGGCGTCAATCCGATTTGTTTCCTTTACTTTTAATTCCTCGGCATTCTTGATGATTGTCTGACCTTTTGCCTGTGTGGCCATTAGGGCAATAATGGGGATTTCATCTATTAACCTTGGAATGATATCTCCTCCGATTATTGTCCCTCGCAGTTTGGAATAACGGATGGTGATGGTCCCAACTTCCTCTCCCAAACCTGCCTTCTCATCGACAAAAACATCCATATCTGCCCCCATTTCCCGCAAGACATCAATAATGCCAGTACGTGTTGGGTTTAGACCAACATTCTCAATCGTAATCTCGCTGCCAGGTACAATGGCTCCAGCCGCAAGCCAAAAGGCAGCTGACGAAATATCTCCCGGAACGGTGATATGCCCCCCTTTAAAGGATTGGCCGCCTCTCACCGTAATGCGCAGCCCATCAACAGAAATATGGCCCCCGAACGATTGAATCATCTTCTCAGTATGGTCTCGCGTCCGCTCCTTTTCGATGACTGTCGTCTCGCCGTCTGCCTGAAGACCCGCAAGCAATATCGCTGATTTCACCTGTGCGCTCGCAACAGGCAGTTCATATTCTATTCCTGTGAGAGCTGATCCTTTTACTGTCAGCGGGATAAGATTTCCGTCATCCCGGCCGTTAATTTGTGCTCCCATTTGACGAAGGGGAGCAACTACCCGTTTCATAGGTCTTTTGGCGATAGATTCATCCCCTGTGAAAGTTAGATCAAAAGGCACTCCAGCCAATAAACCGAGCAGAAGTCTAATAGATGTGCCTGAATTACCCACGTCAAGGACCTCACTCGGAGCGCTAAGCCCGGTAAATCCCTTTCCAAATACCTTCACATCGGTTCCATTTTGTTCAATGTTTACCCCAAGCTTACGGAAGCAATCAATGGTGCTTAGACAATCTTCCCCCTCCAAGAAATGGCTGATTGTCGTTTCGCCTTCTGCAACAGACCCAAACATAACGGCCCTATGAGAGATTGATTTATCACCCGGGACCTCCAGCTTGCCTTTTAATGACGGATGTGTAAACTCCAATCTTTTAACCATGTAATTCCTCCTGACGGTTTAATCAAAATACGTATCGTATGTAGTTTTAAGCTGCAGACATTCGACTGCAAGAGCCCTATCTTTGTTACTTTGGAAGGATATCGCAAGCACGCCGTAAATCTCCTCCCGTGTCTCAAGAATACGAATATTCGTTATGCTAATGCTCGATTCAGCAAGATACCCGGTGATTTCTGAAATAACACCCGGATAATCAGGAACATCCACATAAAGATCGTAAGATGAAGGTATAGCCCCTTTCTCGTGTACTGGAAGGGCATCTCTAAAACGCTTGGCGCCGGAGAAGAAATCATAGATTCTCCTGCTATCCTTGTTGATCATCCACTCCTTAACCTCTTCCATCTCCCTAATCCATGAATCCAGCAGGGGAATCAAAATCTGATCATTATGAAGAAGGATGTCTTTCCACATCTCCGGGCTAGAGGAGGCAATTCGTGTCGTATCCCTAAACCCTCCTGCTGCAAGACGAGCGATAATCTCGTGCTTATGCTCAGCACTTTCGGCAAGGTTAACCATGGAAGCTGCCATGATATGAGGCATATGGCTGATAACCCCAGTAAGATAATCATGCTCCTCGGCACTAACCTCAAGAAATTTTGCCTTTGTTCCTTTCAGCCACATCTTTAACTGGCCAATCTCCTTCACTCCAGCAAATCTGGACGGAGTGAGCATATAGAAGGCGTTCTCGAATAAATGCTCCTTTGCCGCAGCCACTCCGCTCTTATGGGAGCCGGCCATCGGATGCCCTCCAACGAAGACATGCCGAGCACCAAAATGGCGTTCGGCCGCATCCAATACCTTTTTCTTTGTGCTACCTGCATCCGTCAGAATAACAGTCTCCTTTAACGGCTGTCTGGAGAGCGTTTCTATGACTTGTACGGTTGCATTCACAGGCGTACATATGACAATCAAATCGCTGGCTTTCGCCGTTTCCGGATAGTCATCAACCGGTTCATCGATGATTTTTAGCGCCTTTGCGAGCATCGCTTGCTGCTTATCTGTATCATAACCAAAAATTCTTGCATCAGGATGCTCTTTCTTAATCCCTAGTGCAATAGAGCCTCCAATCAGTCCTAATCCAATAATCAATACATTGCCGCGCATGGAGGCACCTCTCTTACATTCTTCTATTTTGCTGCTTCACTCTTCTTGGTCTGAAGGAAACCTTCAAGTTCCTTCAAAACGAGTGCATTCTCTGCTGCTGAACCAACTGTCACCCTGATTGACGTAGGAAAACCAAGCGCTTCCCCAGAGCGGACAATCACACCACGTTCAAGTAAATATTGAAAAACTTCATTCCCTTTATAGCCAGTATCCATCAAGATGAAATTCCCTTGTGAAGGATAATAGGATAATTGATTGTTCTCACAAAATTGATAGAATGCTTGCAGCCCTTCTCTGTTTCTTTGTCTGCACTCATCGATAAACGATTGGTCTGAGATTGCCTCCATTGCAGCTCTTTGAGCAACAGAATTGACGTTAAAAGGCTCCCTTGCCGGCTCAAGCATACGGATGATTGATTCATCCGCAATCCCATATCCGACCCTAAGAGACGCAATACCATAGATTTTAGAAAAAGTATGCAGGATTATCACATTTTTATAGCGAGTAATCAAGGGAATCAAAGCAGGATAATCGTCAGCGGTCACATATTCATAGTAAGCAGCGTCAAATACAACAAGAACATCCTCAGGTACTTGCTCAAGGAATGGCAATAACTCAGCCTCGCGAATATATTCACCTGTCGGATTATTCGGAGAGCAAAGCCAGACAACGCTTGTGTTCGAATCAATCTGAGCAAGCATTCCGTCTAGATCATGGCGGCCGTTCACATGAGGAACTTCCCGAATCTCCGCCTGCTCCAAAATGGCATTGTGGCTATACTGACTGAAGGTTCCGGTAGCCATGACCGTATTCACTCCTGGTGAAAGCAGCGCTTTCGTAATCATTTGAATCAAATTATCAGAACCGTTTCCAAAGATTAATTGATTCCCTTCCACTCCCCAAAAGGAAGAAACAGCCTCCCGCAGGTTCACAGCACCTCCATCAGGATAAAGAGCCAGCTGCCAATCTGTTTCCTTGAGAACCTTCTTAACCTTTGGAGAATAGCCATATGGATTTTCATTTGAAGCTAATTTGATAATCTCCGTCAGGCCGAATTCACGTTTCACATCATCAATCGGTTTACCAGGCTGGTATGGCTTAAGAGTATATAAATGTTTCTTCCACTTCATCGCTAAAACTCCCCCTTTATTCTTAGTTATCCAGCAGATCAGGCCTTAGCTTAACGGCCTCCTCCAAATAAACATGCTTAATCTCCCTTTGGCTGCGATCGGTATTTACATGAATCATGATTCTAATCGCAAGCGGCAATGAGCCGGGCACCGGAATTTCGCGCATACACATCACAGGTACATACGTGAACCCATCAATCTTCCGGACTGAGGCAGCAGGAAATCCGGCGTCAAGGTCATCAGTCACAGAAATGAAAACCGAAGCGATTGTCTCGCTATCCAAATCATTTTGTTTAATCATCTCTCGCATCAATCGTTCAGTTTGGCTTTCAATTTCTTCCTTGCGGTTAGCCGATACCGTAATGGCCCCTCTTATGCCTCTTAACATAATCTTCTCTCCTAACTTAAACTGCAAAATAATGTCCAATGAATTCAGCGAAATCTTGACGGATTTCCTCTTCGTCAAACGTTGACAGAATAGGCTCGCCGAAATTCTTTAGCAGGATGGTTGCAATCTTGCCGTCCTGATTCTTCTTATCAAGCTTCATATATGGGATTAGACGGTCTATATCAAGCACATCGTTTGTAACCGTCAAATAGCCCAGGTTAATGAGCCATTGATACAGGCTGTCCAAGTCTATATCCAACCCTGTATATTTCCTGCTTAAATATAAATCAGAGAACAGGCCAAATGCAACAGCCTCCCCGTGGGTTAGCTCACCATATCCAGCTGCCCCCTCCATGGCATGGGCGAGGGTATGTCCTAAATTAAGGAAAGCCCGTTTGCCTGATTCCCGCTCATCCTCTGCGACAATCGAAGCCTTCACCTTAATCCCCTGTTCAATCCATTCGCCAAGCTTAGGATGATTCTTTAGATCCTCCATGCTCTTAACTTCATTACGCAGCTCATGATAAAACGCTTCAGAGGAGAGAAAGGCGTGCTTAATCAGCTCCGCAAAGCCGCTCCTCCACTCCCGCACGGGTAACGTTTGAAGATAGGAAATGTCATAGACAACCGCTTCAGGCTGATAAAAAGCCCCTATCAGATTTTTGCCAAGGGAATGGTTGATACCTACCTTCCCTCCAACCGCACTATCATGAGCCAGAAGGGTTGTCGGAAGCTGGATGAATGGAATTCCCCGCATATATGTTGCCGCAACAAATCCCGCTAAATCTCCTATTACACCGCCGCCTAGAGCGAGAATGATTCCCTCCCGGCCAATATGATGCCTAAATCCGTTTGTCATGCATTCTTCATAGCATGCAAGCGACTTCGCTGCCTCTCCGGACGGAACGACATGAACGAGCGTATCGTATCCGGATTGATTCAATAAACCGGCTAGTGAATCTGCATGCAAGGCAGATACATGAGAATCCGTAATTAAATACAGTTTCTTCCTCCTCGGAAACTTTTCCTGCAAAAATCCAGGTAATTTCTCCGAAGCTTCACTCCCTATAAAAATGGGATAGATTTTTGAAGCTGTCTGAATCTCAAAGCTGCCCATCAAAATTCCCTCGCATATTTCCGTTGTTCATTAATCGTTTCAATTAGTGTATCAAGGCGGTCTGCATAGAATTGATCCATAATAGCGCTCGCAAGCTCCCACGCAACAGCATGCTCACACACCACCGCGGCAGCTGGCACTGCGCATGCATCTGAGCGTTCAATTGATGCAGCGAATGATTCCTTCGTCTCAATATCCACGCTATTGAGCGGTTTATACAGGGTTGGGATTGGCTTCATTACTCCGCGAACGACAATCGGCATTCCGGTGGTCATTCCGCCTTCAAATCCCCCTAGACGGTTCGTCTTCCTGCTATAGCCTGCCTCTTCATCCCAGATAATCTCATCGTGAACCTTGCTGCCTGGCACACGTGCCGCTTCAAAACCAATGCCAAATTCGACACCCTTAAAGGCATTGATGCTAAGCACGGCTCCAGCGATCTTGGCATCAAGCTTGCGGTCATAATGCACATAACTCCCGACTCCGCTTGGCATGCCTGTGGCAATTACTTCTACCACTCCGCCGAGTGAATCCCCGTTTTTCTTCGCTTCATCAATGGCAGCCATCATTTGAATACCTGCTTCCTCATCAAGACAGCGCACAGGAGACTCTTCTGCCTTTTCCCTTATCGCGTGAATATCTGTCATCTCTGTGCTTTTTGCCTTAATACCGCCAATCTCCACCACATGGGATACGAGTTCAATGCCTAGAAGCTGCAAAAGCTTTGTGGCAACTGCACCTGCAGCAACCCTGACTGTCGTCTCCCGGGCAGATGATCGTTCAAGCACATTGCGCAGATCTCTGTGCCCATACTTGATGCCGCCGTTCAAATCTGCATGGCCTGGTCTTGGTCTGGTGATTTTACGCTTGATTTCTTCTTCATCCTTCTCATCAATCGGCTCGATACCCATGACATGTGTCCAATGAGTCCAATCCCGGTTCTTCACGTTTATGGCTACAGGAGACCCCAATGTCTTACCATGTCTTACACCCGATGTAATCTCAGCGGTATCTTTCTCTATTTGCATCCTTCTGCCCCTGCCGTAGCCTTTTTGCCGCCTTGCTAAATGTTTATTGATATCCTCCTCGGCTATTGGCATACCGCTTGGCAGCCCCTCGATAATGGTCGTTAATTGGGGACCATGGGATTCCCCCGCTGTTAAGTATCTCATCTGGCTCCTCCTTCATCACTTTAAAGCAATTATGTACAAATATATCATAATAAAGCTTCTTTTGCTAAATTTACTTGTTTACCTATTGTACATCAGAACAAAATAGAAACTCTACTCATAAAAAAATGTATTTTTCTGACAACTTATGATTGCATAAAAAAACAGCTGCATTTTCTTCATGCAACTGTTTTTCGAATGCTGTTTAATAAATCCACTCATTCACAAGCTTGCTGTATTCAGATAGTTCCTCTTCTTTAAAGAAGATGCCAAGCTCTCTTTCTGCACTTTCAGGAGAATCAGAGCCATGGATGATATTCTTGCCAACTGTTACGCCGAAATCACCGCGAATGGTTCCTGGAGCTGCATCCTTCGGATTAGTGGAACCCATCATTTGACGAGCTGTCGCAATCACACTTTCACCTTGCCATGCCATCGCAAATACAGGTCCTGATGTGATGAAATCTACTAATTCTCCAAAGAATGGGCGTTCTTTATGCTCAGCATAATGCTTTTCTGCAACTTCTGCAGGAATGATCATTAATTTTGCTCCAATTAGCTGGAAGCCTTTTTTCTCGAAACGGCTTACAATTTCCCCGATTAAATTACGTTGAACGCCATCTGGTTTAACCATTAAAAATGTTTTTTCCATCATTACACCTCTGTTTATGCATCTTTTTAGTTTTCGTATGACCAGAAAAATATACCATTTTAAATGATGTTTAGCAAATAATTTGAAAACGCTTAATAATTCCGTTTACCGATAAATTCAGCGATATCATATAGATAACGAGTATTCTTCGTATCCGGCAGCTCCTTCAATATGGCAAACGCTTTGTTTAAATAGCGATTGCTGACTTCCATGGATTTTTCGATAGCACCTGATTTTTTGATTTTCTCCAAAATCGGCCTCAGTTCTTCATGGCTCATATCTGCATGAACCTTCCGGATTTCTTCCGCCAAAATCGGCTCCCTAAGTGCATAAAGAACAGGCAGTGTGATATTCCCCTGCCAAAGATCACTTCCAGCTGGTTTGCCAAGCTCTTTTTCTGTTGCTGTAAAATCAAGCACATCATCAATGATTTGAAAAGACATGCCTACATAGTATCCATATAAGAATAATTTCTTGTGAATCGTTTCACTGACGCCCGCGCTTATGGCTCCTAGCTGGCAGCTGGCAGCGATGAGCAGGGCTGTCTTCCGCTTAATTCGGGTTAAATAGTCACGGAGATTCTGATCATAATTATACTTATCCTTAATCTGCTCGATTTCTCCAATGCTGACCTCGAGAATGGTCTTTGCCAGCACCTTATGAGCCAAGGGATTATCAATCTGCGTCATCAGCTCTTGAGCCCGGGCAAAAATATAGTCCCCAGTATAAGTTGCCACTTTATTATCCCATTTAGAGCGGACAGTTGGGGAACCGCGGCGAAGATCTGCCTGGTCAATGACATCATCATGGACAAGAGAAGCAGAATGAATAAGCTCTAGTGCGACTGCAGGGTATTTTATGCGTTCGATATCATAATCGCCAAATTTAGCGGTCAACAAGACAAAAACAGGACGGATGCGCTTTCCCCCAGCCTTCAACGTGTGGACGGAAGCATTCTGCAAGAGCCTCGATCTCGCTTGTATGGATGATTTAAGTTCCTTTTCTATCAGCTGTATATCCTGTTTGAATATTTTATATAAAACTGGTAATTTCATCGTTCCACATCCCATTTAACAAGGTACGAAATCCCTCATTGAGATTTTTTATAACCAAAATGAGAAGCAGCTGCACCGCCTGAATACGGCTTGTATTTCACCTTGACGAAACCGGCTTTCTCAAATAATTTCTTTAACTCTGGCGCTCCTGGAAAATCTGATGCGGATTCCTGCAGCCAGGAGTACTCCTCATAGCTCTTGGCAAGCACCCTTCCCATGAGCGGCATAATACGCCTAAAATAAAAATAATAAAGCTGCCGGTATCCTGGCATTGTCGGCTGAGACGTATCAAGACATACCGCCATACCTCCAGGCTTAAGCACCCTGTTCATTTCCTTCAGCACCGTTAAATAGTCCGGCACATTACGCAGACCGAAACCAATCGTGACATAATCAAAGCTGTTATCCCCATAAGGAAGCTCCATTGCATTTCCATGGATTAGTTCAACATTCGTCAGGCCTTGTTTTTCGACCTTTTCTGCACCGACCTTCAGCATATTCTTACTGAAGTCAAGACCGCATACTTTCCCTTCCTCACCAACCGCCTCTGCAAGCGCGATTGTCCAATCGGCTGTTCCGCAGCAGACATCCAGGGCTTTATCTCCTTGTTTGACAGCCATCTTTTTCATTGTATCTGCTCGCCATTTCTTATGAAGCTGAAAACTGATCACAGAATTCATCGTATCATATTGGTCTGATATCTTCTCAAATACATGATGAACTCGTTCTTCTTTCGATTGTTGTTTCATCCAAATAACCCTTTCTCCATCATGTTGTTGATATGTCCCCTTGATTCCGCCAAGACCTTTCTGGCCCTATTAGCCATATCTTCACATTCAACTGCCTGAATTCCCTTTTCCATGCGATTTTGAATAGCCTCTACTCCATTCAAGAAAGGAGGCAACAGCATAGCACTATAATATGAAGGCACTTCTTGCTTCCTGTATTCCAGTGACTCAAGCAACGCTAATTCCTGGTTCACCCGTTTCAACAGCAAGAAATCCTTAAAAAATGACATATTGCATTCTCTGTCAAAATAAGCAGCCGTCTTTTCAGCCAGCACTGTCTCAATGGATTCCATATGCGAAAACAAGAATTCAGCTGATGCTTCCTTGCTTCTATAAAGCTCCACCTTTGACTCATTAATGACTTGGATGCCTCGAGAAAATTCCTTGATAAAACTAACATCCTCTGTACGAGCCAAAATATGATAATACAACCCGCTGTAATAATCGCCCGCCAAAATGGTCAATTGCCTTTTTCTAAGCTCATGGGAATCTTCCTTATTCATATCATTGGTCACGTTTTCATGCGTATCGAGGGCAATTTGCATGAGCATGATAGATAGTATGTAATTAGTTAATGATTGCTCTTCTACATCAGAATGAGACAAGATGGCAAGAAACACTGCTAACTTATCTTCATCTATGACGGGCTCTTCTATATGCCTCCAAACAAACGAATCATATATATGGCTCCTGATTTCACGCTCATATTGTACAATCTTTTTCCCCGCTGATTCCACCCTCATCACCTGTACTTCCATTCGTTTCACTACTTATATCATTCATTATCTAGCCTTTATTTTACTATCCTTTTTCAACATTGTCGATTTATGTTGAAAAAGGATAGTCGGTAACCTGAGACGTTATTCTTTCCCGCTCTCCACCTGGCCATAAGGGGTATACATGAGAGCATTGCCCCTGATTTTGATCGCAGAGGTATGTTCTGTAAACTGGACGAATAGAACCTCTCCCTTATCCAGCTTCTCCGAATGATGGAAGCGTGTATCCTCTCCCCTCGTAAGGCCAATGACATTTACGCCATCTTCCTTTGCCTTCACGATAACAAAATCATTCTGTGTGATATTTCCCTCTTTCACCGAATCACTCCTTTTTCATTTGCGGAACGGCTCATTTGTTGATAAAGCTTAATACTTCCTGGCGCGTGCGAGCATCTGTAGCGAGTGTGCCTCGTACTGCAGAAGTAACGGTTTTGGAGCCAGGCTTCTTCACGCCTCTCATAGTCATGCACATATGCTCAGCCTCGACGACAACCATAACACCATGCGGCTCAAGCTTATTCATGATGGCATCAGCGACCGTGGATGTAATTCTTTCCTGCAATTGCGGACGTCTTGAAACGGCTTCTACCGCTCTGGCTAGTTTACTTAAGCCGGTTACACGACCGCCTTTTGGTATGTAGGCAACATGAGCAACACCAAAGAACGGTACAAGATGATGCTCACACATAGAATAAAACGGAATATCCTTCACAAGCACTAATTCTTCATGATCTTCCCCAAATACCGTTTCAAAATATTCTTCCGGATCTTGACCAAGACCTGCAAATACCTCTTCATACATTCTAGCTACACGTTTTGGCGTGTCTGCTATCCCCTCGCGTGCAGGATCTTCTCCTAATGCTTCCAGAATCATTGTTACGGCTTCCTCTATTTTCCCTTTATTAACTTCATGCATGAATGTCTTCCTCCTAAAACATACCTAAAATTCAACTATAACCATAGTAGCACATTTTAAGTTCTAGCCAAATTAATATATTCTGCGCATAAAAAAGAGCCGTTGCCATAGCGGCAACAGCTCTTAAGCGAATAGCGCTTATTCAAGTAACACAGATTATGTATGGATTACTTAACAGCGTCTTTTAGCGCTTTACCTGGTTTGAATGCAGGTACTTTGCTTGCACTGATTTCAATTTCCTCACCAGTTTGTGGGTTGCGTCCTTTACGGGCTGCACGCTCACGAACTTCGAAGTTACCGAAACCGATCAATTGTACTTTATCACCATTTTTAAGCGCTTCTAAAATGGATTCGAAAACTGCATCAACAGCTTTTGTAGCGTCTTTTTTGGAAAGTTCGCTAGCTTCTGCAACTGCATTGATCAATTCTGTCTTGTTCATGCCATTCACCTCCTCCCAAAGGGGTATCTATACTATTTCAATTACTTTTTGTAATTGTAATGAAATATCATCAATTCATCAACTTGTTTTTCAACTTTTATTATTTTTGACCATAAAAAGGCTTTGTAAACATTGATATGTAAGGCTTTTCGCTTAGAAGTTGATTTCTGATAAAAGATTATCACAAACCCTGCCCCCATATCAAGTAAATTAGCGAAATTACGGGCATTTATTCGAATATTGTAGTTTATTTTTCTCATTTTATTGCGTTTTGACTCCATTTGAGTTATTTTGAAATATTGGACTTTATTCCTATAACAGAAAAATGGGATTAAATGGCGCTAAATCACCATTTAATCCCTGTTTTTAAAGAATAATCGCAATCAAACCACCGGATCCTTCATTTATAATTCTTTCCAGTGTTTCCTTTAATTTATAGCGTGCATTTTCCGGCATGAGGCTCAGCTTTGCCTGAATGCCCTCCCTCACTATTGAGGATAAATTCCTTCCAAAGATATCCGAATTCCATATGCTGAGCGGATTGTCCTCAAAATCTTGCATTAAGTAACGGACCAATTCCTCACTTTGCTTCTCCGTGCCAATAATTGGGGCAAATTCAGACTCTACATCCACCTTAATCATATGGATGGAAGGTGCGACGGCCTTCAGCCTGACTCCAAACCTTGAACCTTGACGAATGATTTCCGGCTCATCTAGACTCATATCCGCAAGCGATGGTGCTGCCACGCCATACCCTGTCTGCTTCACCATCTTAAGTGCATCAGCCACCTGGTCATATTCCGCCTTCGCATAGGCAAAATCCTGCATTAATTCAAGGAGATGATCCTTACCGCGTATCTCAACTCCAACAATTTCCTTCAGCACCTGATCATAGAGCTCATCTGGCGCACTCAAGTCAAGCTCGGCTACTCCCTGGCCCATTTCAATGCCGGCAAGACTTGCATGCCCGACAAAATCATATTCCTCAAACAGCCCGACTAATCTGTCTACATCCCTGAGTCGTTTAATATCCTGGACAGTCTCCCGTATGGCATCCTGATAGCTTCCGCGCAGCCAATGATCCTCATTTAAGACCATAACCCAACGCGGGAGGTTCACATTCACTTCAAGAACTGGGAATTCAAACAACGCCTCCCTCAAGACATTAAGCACATCCCCCTCTCTCATGCTTTCAATGCTCATTGCAAGCACAGGGATATCATATTTTTCTTGAAGCTTAGAGCGCAGAACCTCAGTATCAGGATGATAAGGGCTTACCGTATTAACAATCATGATGAACGGCTTGCCGACTTCCTTTAATTCCTCGACGACCCTCTCTTCAGCTTCAATATAGTCAGCGCGAGGAATCTCTCCAATCGTTCCGTCTGTCGTTACGACTACTCCTAATGTTGAATGATCTTGAATGACTTTTCTCGTCCCTATTTCCGCCGCTTCATGGAATGGAATCGGTTCGTCATACCATGGCGTATGGATCATTCTTGGCCCATTTTCATCCTCATATCCTTTTGCGCCCGGAACAGTGTACCCAACGCAATCCACCATGCGAATATTGACGTCAAGACCTTCTCCCACCTGGATTTGCGCTGCCTGGTTTGGAACGAATTTTGGCTCAGTTGTCATAATGGTTCGCCCAGCGGCACTTTGAGGCAGTTCATCAATGGCTCTTGATTTTTCTGCTTCACTATGAATGCCCGGCAAGACGACAAGTTCCATGAACTTCTTAATAAATGTTGATTTACCTGTCCGGACGGCTCCTACAACCCCTAGATAAATATCGCCGCCGGTTCTCTCGGCTATATCCTTGAATATATCGATCTTTTCCAAGAGATCCCCTCCCGATCCAAAATATATGAACCCACCTATCGATGCTTTTTCATAACTGGTAAACTTGGACATTATATGTTTATGACTCTTCTAGATGTTGTTATGACAAGTTTTTTCTCTCCTCTCCATTTATGTAAACTGACTTTCAGCCAGTAAGTTGCCTATCTCATTATTAATCGCAGGCCTTATATAACGAATAAAAAAACCTTTCTTTTACAATATATTTCGTAAAAGAAAGGTTATTCCTGATTTGACAGAAAGACAGGTCTATTCTCCTTTTCATCCCATGCATAAGGCAGGGAATAAGCAGGCACGAACATCGAATTCTCCATTAGAAAAGGCCTGATATCCATATCTTCTGATGGTGCTTGTTCTCTTTCCGCCAACAAATCATACAGGTCTGGAGTGTAATCTATGTAAATTTCTCCTTTACCGCTCATGACCAGATGAAGGCTCTTGCCTGAGTAAGGGCTTCTGACTGTTGGTTCCTCTTTAAAGCCCATCTTCTCATAATCTAGCTTATAGACATCTGGACCTATTTCCTCGGCAAGCGCGGGATATCCTTGTGCATCAATTTGCAGCCGGACAGACCGTATCACTTCAGCCAATCGCAAATCAATGAGTTTGACGGTCGGATCATCTTCCTCATTAATGATTGTATATTGATAGACCCCGCCCTCTTCAAAGGCATTACCGGGTATTTCCGCTAAGTATCTTGGGACGATTTTTTTGAAATCAATTATATATTTTATGTAATAATCCGTACCCTCTTCTTTCGTTACAATCGGCAGCAGGCTTCCATTATCTTTCCTGAATGAATCTACAGCCCCTTGTACAGCCTTGACGCTCTCCTCATAAGGTATCTGGTTCTGCTGCAATTGATTTCCCGGATACAGGCACCCGCTTAAAAGCAAGGCGATACAGCCGGTCAAGAGGACACTTATACGCTTTCTGATTTTGCCCTTCATCATCCGCCAGTCGGCCCGCTTATGATAGTGATGAACATAATAATACCCGCAAGAAATAAGCAGAAATAGGCAATGGTCCCGACCAAGTACTTGAAAAATCCTTTTAGTTTATACCGACTAACATATATGGCTAAGGCAGCAATCGCCATTAAGACCATTCCCGAAATGGAAAACCACATCATTTGCATCGATACACTCAAGATTTCATACCCCCTTTTCCGAGAGTATTATACCATAATTTTTCAAACACAAATATTATTTACTATTTTTCCACAAAAATCTTGTTATCCATTAAATAAAAAAAACAAAAACGGAAGGGAAATGGGTCGCCATCTCTCTTCCGCTTCGGACTAAATATATAGACTTCAATCGGCTATGTGCCTTGGTTAGTCTTTCGTACCATAATATGACATCTAGCTGCTTCAAGTATCAAGCAAATGCCCATACTGCATGAAAAAATTTGATTATCTTTCCTCGTTCACGAGGTCAATCAATTCTTCCATTTCATGCTTTTTGCTTCGTCCCATCAAATCTTCTACTTCCTGTTTAATATCCTTGCCATTAAACAAGACATCATAAAGAGCGTTTGTAATTGGCATCTTCACCTGATACTTTTCAGATAATTGATGGGCCGCTTTGGTTGTTCGAACTCCCTCAACGACCATCCCCATGCTATCTAACACCTCATCCAGGCTCTTGCCCTTACCTAGAAGGTTTCCAGCACGCCAGTTGCGTGAGTGAACGCTTGTACATGTCACAATCAAATCGCCAATACCCGTTAATCCCAGGAAGGTCAGCGGGTCTGCGCCCATTTTAACTCCAAGGCGTGTGATTTCTGCTAACCCCCTCGTCATAAGGGCCGCTTTTGCGTTATCGCCATAACCAAGACCATCGGTGATACCTGCAGCGAGCGCGATGATATTCTTTAGGGCACCGCCAATTTCAACGCCGACAAGGTCCTGATTCGTATAAACACGGAAATTCTGGTTCATGAATAAATCTTGAATTCCTTGGGCCGCTTCCATATTCTTGGATGCAACCGTTACAGTCGTTGGAATTCTTCTGCTCACTTCTTCTGCATGGCTTGGACCGGAAAGAACAATAATATCCTTCGTAATATCAGCAATTTCCTCTTCAAGCATTTCAGATATTCTCAACAAGCTGTCAGGCTCGATCCCCTTGCTGACATGCACAATCGTAATTTTATTCTTTACGATGGACTTAACCCGGCGGGCAACCTCCCGGAATGCTTTTGTCGGTACGGCGAAGACGACGGTTTCCACATCCTCCAACGCTTCCTCAAGGTCATAATAAGCCGTAATCCCCTCCGGCAGCTCCACTCCCGGCAAATAGCGGTTATTTGCTTGGTCTTGATTGATTTCTTTTACATGGTTCTCTTCATTTCCCCAAAGACGTACCGTGTGCCCATTGTCTGCTAGTACCATTGCGAGAGCTGTTCCCCAAGAACCTGCCCCTAGAATTGTAATTGTTTCGCTCATATACTCCACTCCTCAAAAACAATTATTTTCTCAAACGAGAGAATATCTTTATAGGTGTACCTTCAAATCCAAATGCTTCTCTGATTTTATTCTCCAAGAATCGCTCATAGGAGAAGTGCATCAATTCAGGATCATTCACGAATACAATGAAGGTTGGCGGTTTGACCGCAGCCTGAGTCACATAGAAAATCTTCAGCCTTTTGCCATTATGGGTCGGTGTCGGGTTCATCGCTACGGCATCCATAATCACATCATTCAATACATTTGTCGGCACACGTCTAGCATGGTTTTCACTCGCCATATTAATCATCGGTAAGAGCGTATGAATCCGGCGTTTCGTTTTTGCTGACAAGAAGACGATTGGAGCATAATCAAGGAATTGGAATTCAGCCCTGATTTTCTCTTCAAAACGCTTCATCGTTTTATCATCTTTCTCAACCGCATCCCATTTATTGACGACGATGACAACTGCTCGTCCCGCCTGATGGGCATAGCCCGCAATTTTCTTATCTTGTTCGATAATGCCCTCTTCACCGTCAAGGACAACAAGAACAACATCGGAACGTTCAATCGCTCTCAATGCACGAAGCACACTGTATTTTTCCGTGCTCTCATACACCTTTCCTTTTTTCCTCATACCTGCTGTATCGATGATGACATAATCATCTCCATTATACTTGTATGGAGAGTCAACTGCATCTCGCGTTGTACCCGCGATATTACTCACAATGACCCTTTCTTCACCAAGAATGGCATTAACTAATGAGGATTTCCCTACATTAGGGCGCCCAATCAAACTGAATTTGATGACATCCTCATCATAATCTGATTCCTCGCGGGTCGGGAATTTTTTGGCAACTTCATCGAGCAAGTCCCCAATCCCTATCCCATGGGAGCCTGAGATTGGAATTGGCTCTCCAAACCCAAGCGCATAGAAATCATAAATCTGGTCGCGCATCTCAAAGTTGTCAACCTTATTCACGGCTACAACAACTGGTTTTTTGGAACGATAGAGAATCTTTGCCACCTCTTCATCCGCAGATGTCAGGCCTTCTCTGCCGCTCGTCATTAAAATAATTACGTCGGCTTCGTCAATCGCAATTTCCGCTTGCTGGCGAATCTGCTCTAAAAACGGTTCATCACCGATATCAATTCCGCCTGTATCAATAATATTGAAATCATGATTCAGCCATTCACCGGAACTATAAATACGGTCCCTTGTTACTCCGGCTATATCTTCCACGATGGAAATCCGCTCACCGACGATTCGGTTGAAGATCGTTGATTTCCCTACGTTCGGCCTGCCGACTATGGCTACTGTTGGTTTTGGCATGGTCGTTCATCCTTTCGACTATCTAGCTACACTTCTATTTATTTCATAAGCTGCATCTCATCTTAATCCAAGAGGAGAGTCTTACGCTCTTCTTGCATTCTAACGGTTATAAGAGAGCCAATAAATAAAGCAATATTAGCGAGTATCTTGTTTTATGAAAAAAGAACCCTTCTTAACCATTAAAGAAGGGTCTAACTATAATATGATAGCAAACGTTTCAAAAAGGCACAACTCCTGTCATATGACAATCGGTATATTTCTGCAAATTTAGATTCTTCATTCACCAATCATCCTACCTAATATCTCGATTCCTCGCCGCTACTGTCATGGATGACTTACGCAAGGACCACTTAGCCAGCCATCGTTCTCCCAGATGCAAAACCCCGTTCATAAACACGAGCAGACTCAATAAATCCATCGACTCAAGCGAAAAGAGGTAATTGATTGGCATACCATTAATATTCAATAATACAGCAAATATCATTTGCCCAAATAAAGAGCCGATAATTAACGTGCTCAGTCTCATATTCGGCCCCTTTAGAAACAAGGCAGACACGGCAATAACGAGGAGCGAGCATAGTATTTTCCAATCAATGAAAAGCCACACAGGATAAAGCATCGTCAGAATTCTAAAGCAGGCAAATGCGAGCATAACTCCAAATACCGATACTGACACCCGGAATAAATCCCTGTTTCGAATGATCCTCCACTGGAAAAATGACCAAAATAAAACCGGCACCCATATTAAACTTACTTGTATATTGCCGATATTCATATAAACACCCGCACAAACAAGAAGAGCGAGTATGATAGTTAAATGCACTCTCCGCTGTCGGGGAGACTTGTTATCCATAAATACGATGTACCAAACGGTCAACCAGCTTATTAGAAAAAATATAGTACCTTCTTGCATAATTACCTCCATTAGCATTATGCCAACCTCTTTGCTGTTTTAATCAAGAATTGACATAATTTACACATAAAGACGTGTTTTTCCTGGATGGAGGGCCATAAAATAAGGCAGCCCTTTATGGAAAAGGACCGCCTGCTAATATCGATGTTATTTCTTAAGGTTTTTTAATTGTTCTCCAATCATTTCGCCTAATTGGAAGCCTTTTGTTTCCTCCGGCATTTCATAGCTATCATCTTCTGCAGGTGCTTCTTCCTCAAGCTCTTTGATACTTAAGGATAAACGATGTTCATCTTCATTCACATCCAGCACCTTCACTTTGATGATGTCTCCCTCAGCAAGCACTTCATGCGGAGTGCCTATATGCTTGTGAGAGATTTGAGAGATGTGGACAAGTCCTTCAACACCTGGGAATACCTCTACAAATGCTCCATAAGACACTAAGCGTTTAACCGTTCCATCCAGCACACTGCCTTTATGCGCTTTAGATGTAATATCAGACCACGGTCCAGGCAATGTTTCCTTAATGGATAAGGAAACACGCTCACTGTCACGGTCGATGGAAAGAATCTTCACTTTCACGGTATCGCCCTCTGAAACGACATCTGAAGGTTTGTCAACATGTTCATGCGATAGCTGGGACACGTGTACAAGCCCGTCAATTCCGCCGATATCAACAAAAGCGCCGAAATCAGTAATACGTTGCACCTTGCCTTCTAGAACTTCTCCAGCTTGAAGAGTTTCAAGGATATCCATCTTTTTCTTTTCTTTCTCATCACGTACTACATCACGGTGAGAAAGGATCAATCTGTTTTTTTCTTTATCCAATTCCACGATTTTGAAGGATAGCGTCTTCCCTTTGTAGTCAGAGAAGTCCTCTACGAAGTAGTCTTCAACTAGGGATGCAGGAACGAATCCGCGAACACCTAAGTCAACCACAAGGCCACCTTTAACGACATCCTTCACCTCTGTTTCGATGATCTTGCCGTCTTCGAAATCGCGCGCCAGCTCTTCCCATGCATTTTCTGCATCTACTTTACGCTTAGATAGGATTAATGCTTCATCCTCGATTTTTATAATTTCAAACTCAAGCTTGTCGCCTTCGGAAACGACATCTGATGCTTTTTCTACATGCAGACTGGATAGCTCACTGATTGGAACAATTCCGTCATGCTTGCTGTTCTCAACTTCGACAACTACCTGTTTCTCTTCCACTTTTGTAACAGTACCAGTAACGTGTTGACCAACACTGAATTCTGCTACTTCTACATTATTCATATCCTCTGTCATATGTACTCCTCCTAACAATCACAGCTTCATTTCAATTACAGTTTTCCAATTTATATTTAATACCACTTTTTTTAAGGAACTAAACTATTCTAAATTATTCCTTTTTTCTAACTTCTTATAATTACAGGGTTTTGTCAAGCAGTAACCCTATCTATTTTTAACAATTAATTCCTTTATTTCAGCCATTATGACTTTTGTCACTTCTTCTGCTGAGGCTTTTCTACTACGAAGCTCTTCCATCTCAATCGGCTTCCCATAGACGACCTTTGTAGTCCTGAATGGCTTGTAGTTTCCAATCACGGCACAAGGAACAACCTTGGCTTCTGTCCGTAAAGCAAAGAACCCCGCTCCTGCCAGACCTTCTCCTAGTTCACCGGTTTTGCTTCGCGTTCCTTCTGGAAATAAACCGAGTACATTTCCGTCCTTCAAGACACCCAGTCCCTTTCTTAACGCATTCCTGTCACTCATCCCCCGCTTGATGGGTATGGCATTCACATGCGGGAGAATCATTTTTAATACGGGCATATTAAATAGCTCTTCCTTAGCGATAAAATGAACCGGTCTAGGCGCTGATATTCCAACAACAGGAGGGTCCAGCTCACTTATATGATTGCTGCATAATAATACTCCCCCTGTTTCTGGGAAATTTTCTTTCCCATAAACCTTGACCCGATAGAGCGGGGTGAGTACGGTTTTTACAACGCCCCTGGCAAAACCATAAAACGTCATCCATGTACTCCTTTCTCTTGTGCAATGCGCACAATGGCATCTACGACCTCTTCAATTGCAAGACTTGTCGTATCCAGTTCAAGCGCATCATCCGCTTTTTTTAGAGGGGACACCTCACGTTCAGAATCAAACTTGTCCCTTGCTGCAATCTCCTGTTTCAATTCTTCAAGATTGGATTCAAACCCTTTTAACAGGTTCTCATCATGTCGGCGTTTCGCACGCTCATCCACACTGGCAAGCATGAAGATCTTCACTTCAGCATTAGGCATAACATGAGTGCCAATATCACGTCCATCCATTACCACTCCGCCTTGCTCAGAAAGAAGCTGCTGGCGCCTTACCATTTCTTCGCGGACCAATTTATGCTGTGCTACTGCTGATACATTTTTTGTCACTTCTGGTGTTCTGACCGCATTTGAAACCACTTCACCGTCGACTAATACATCTTGGCCTGCTTCATTGTTCTTTAAAGCAATATCCGTATCCATCAGCAAGCTGAATAATGCCTGTTCATCATTTGGATCGACGTTTTGCTGGAGCGCTTTATAGGTTAACGCTCTATACATAGCACCTGTATCAATATATATGTAGGATAATTTTTTTGCGATAATTTTTGCTACGGTACTTTTCCCTGCAGCCGCAGGTCCATCGATAGCAATTGAGAGTTTCTTTTCCATTTGTTCCTCCTTGTTGTCATACAAATCTACTACAAGCTTATTTTAACACAGCTTTTTAAATTATAAAGAACCAACTCCATACAAAAAGAAGACAAAGCGTAAACACTTTGCCCTCCGCTCCCTATGGCCGGCCTCCCGAGAGTGTCTCCACAATCGATGAATAATTTTCCTTCAATACTCCTTCATATTGAACCAGCGTTTTCCATTTATGAAACGTATCATCTCTGTGGAAGAATAGTTGAAAAAACAATAAAAATACCACTTGAATGAAAATCATTTTCTTGATAATACGTTCTACCGCTTCCATATATCCGCACCCCTTTAGGATAAGTGTAACCATGAGATTGGAGTTTAATCAGCGAATACCTTTATTCTTTTCACAAGCCGTCATGCAAACGAGCGAGCTAGTATAGCCATATCTATATATTCAACAAAAAAGTCACCTAAACACTGATCTGAACAGAAAGAAATCAATTCCCTTTAGACTATACCTGAACGAAATCTGATGCAGTCCACTTGAGTGAACATAAATATAGCCGGGATATTTTTATCCCGGCTCATTTCATTTACTTAGGACACCTTATTATATACCTTGGCTGCCTCGTGCATTTTCTCCACTTTCTCTTCCTTGCCGTTTTCTGCGTTGATGTAAATGCGATATGTGTCATTTCCAATCGTGCCCATAAACTCATAGCATAGCACATCTTCATAAAGGTCATTAGTGAGCATGGAGAGCTTTTGGTCCATGATTTTCACTTTAGGATTGATTGATTTTCTTGCTTCTTCTTCACTAATTTTAGGCTTGCCAATCGTCCGGTCCTTATGATTTTGCAAATAATCCTCTGCAACCAGACCAACTATGGTGCCATCATCCAGGCCAACCTTAATTTTGATTGCTTCTTCATAGACTGGTACAGTATTTAATTCTGTCACAAAGGTATAAACGCCTACATTTTGATATTGGGTGCTCTCATATAGGCCAATGTTTTTATAGCCCATTTTCTTCAAATAGCTTTCAGCCTTCTTGAACCCGTCATTTAAGCTGATCTTAGCTTTTCCAACTGCGCGATCATTGATGATGTAGATTGGGTATCCGCCCTTTTTCGTTAAATCAACATCGACATTCTCTCCATCACGAACATTCATGCTCACATGATAGAAATCATAGTTAGAACCATCTTTATTTTCCGTTACCTTAACCGATTTTGCATTCGTAACATTGGCATACTCCTTCGCATGCTTAATGGCCTCTTTACGCGAGATAACTTTATCATTTATATGATCATAGGTAATTTTTTTTGGAGACGATGTAAAGGCTGTCCCATAGTCATCTTTCTGGCCATAGGATTTCGCATTTTTCTCAATCGTCTTTAAGCCATCAATAACAAGATTATCCTGCGGTTCATCACCTTCTGCTTGTGCAAGAACCATCTCAACGTCAGTCCATTTCAGATTATTGGACATTATCTCGCTTTGAACCTTTCGAAGCTCTCCTTGAATTTCGGATGAATTCTTATACAAGCCTTCGAGTGTCTTATATTCCTGATCTGTTAGAGGAGATTTATCAAGATCGCGAACTGATGTTTGATAAGCAAAATCACCAATTTTCGTTAGAAATGCTTCCGTCTCATGAAATGGCATCAATGTAAGCGGCAGCTGTCCTACGCTTCCATGAGCCGAATTAGTAATCCGCCATACATCTACCAGTGCGGGTGATAAAGACTCGCGGGAATTCATGGCTAATGTCGTCCCAATCTTATCGTTCAAAACATCCATATCATAAGCAAGATCATTGAATGCACGCTGATACGTATTCTCTGCATTAATTAATAGAGCGTCTTTTTCCTGCTTTTGGGTGTACCCCCAATATGCAGTCCCTGCCAGACCAATTGCCAATACTCCGATCAGTATATTTCTAATCAATTTACTCACCCCTTAACGGCAGAAAATATGCTTGCCGATTTGTTTTATTTGCGGTCTTGACCATATCCAAGCACTTGTAGCAGTTTCTGGATTAAAGTAATATTCTGCTTCACCGGTAGGGTCCCATCCGTTCATTGCATCCATGACCGCTTGCTTAGCCCGTTCATTTGGCGTCAGCCAAATCTGCCCATCTGCCACGGCTGTAAAAGCACCCGGCTGGAAAATGACTCCGGATACCGTGTTCGGGAAAGATGCACTTTGAACGCGATTCAATATGACAGCCGCTACGGCAACTTGCCCTTCATACGGCTCCCCGCGCGCTTCTCCATATACCGCATTGGCCATCAGATTTATATCACTTTCTGAGAATCCTGAAGGGATATTGGCCGCAGTAGCGCTTGTAGATGTTGTTGGTTTGGAAGTTGCATTATTTTTATTTGTTGACGCTGTGCCTCCTGAGGTTGACTTTTTCACCTGATTCTCGATTGGCACTCCTTGATAATACGTGAAGGTATTGCCTGCGTTAATTTGCTGATGAACCCAAGATTTATTAAAATTTGATGCATTGGATAATTTCCTCTTTGTTGTCTCTCCTGCAAGCCCATCTACTGGCAGACCATAGTTTTCCTGGAAATTACGGAGCGCCCAATAGGTCCCCCAGCCGAATACGCCGTCTATTTGACCATGATAATAGCCTATATTCTGCAGTCGTGCCTGCAGCTCTATGACATCATCACCAGTTGCCCCTTTTTGAATGACCTGGTTTGAGAACGCAGATACATCCTTGTTATAGCTAGGCAGCGATGATAGAACGAAGCCAATCAATAGGCAGGAAAATGCTTTTCTTGCTAACCCTTTCATACATAAGCCCTCCTGAAATAGTAATGACAGTAAGGGTAGTTTTTGCATTCTCTTATAAAATATTCAACTGGACGGATTAACAAAAAAACTCTTCATCCCTAATGAATGAAGAGCAAAATTTTTATAGACTTTCATAAGACTGCTTAAAAGCTTTTTCAGTTAAGATTCGGGCTTTCTTTACTTTCCAAAGTCCAAGTCCCCAAAGGAAGAACATGAATGGAATTAAATATACGTACCAGTTGACCTCCATCATGAGAATATAATTAAATAGTCCATGCAAGAGGAAAGGAATTATGAGGGCGACCGCCATGTATTTAAGGCGCTTTTCTTTCGAAAATTTAGCCTTTCCAAAATAAAAGCCCATGATTACCCCAAAAAGTCCATGGCTGGAAACCGGGAATATCGCTCTTCCCCACGCATATTCAACCCCATTAGTGAATAAATAGAGAATATTCTCAAAGGTTGCAAATCCGAGTGAAATCGCAACACCGTATACAATTCCGTCATACGGTTCATCAAATTCAACATGACCGTATATGAGCAAGAGGAAAATTCCCCATTTCAGCAATTCCTCGATAAGCCCCTTTGCCAGAAAAGCGTCTGCCCAATTAGCGATAAGGATGCCTTCTGCATCAAAGACATATTGAAGGAACATGACAGGCATAACAATCAGCGCCCCATATATAAAAGCCTTTAGCACAACCGAGATCGGTTCCGTATTATATTGGTCTTTCAAATAGAAATAGATAAGCAGGGCTAAACCAGGAGCAACCCCTGCGGTTACGATATTTAACATGGCATACTCCTTCCTCTCCCATACTTACCATCTATCCTACCATGTACTTGATTAAAATACATCCGTTTGAAATTCTTTTTGAGACAAAAGTCATAGCTTAAATGCTTGTTCAATATCTCTTTTACCGTTCGCCAATAAGACCGCCAGCTTAATTCTTGCCTTCTTGCTGTCATAATCCTCTCCAAGAATGACGCCTCTGCTCCGCAAATCATGAGCACTGCCGACATAACCGTATGCCGGATAGACCTTGCCCTCCTCGGCACTTGTGGTCATCACAACCGTTACCCCTTTATCAAGAGCGTTTTGAATTGAATCCAGCATATAAGGAGTTACCTGCCCTCTGCCAACCCCTTCTAGGACAATACCTTGCACACCATTCTGAACGGCTGCATCAATGAATAGACCATCAGAGCCCGTATAGCATTTCACAATTTCCACCCTTGGAATCTTATTCCCATCTATCTCATATGATTCATGATAAATGGGCTTTTGGTACACACTGACCAGATCATTATCGATGATGCCTAAATATCCATAACCAAAGGATTCAAAGCCTTGGAGGTTAGAGGCGTGCACTTTCTTTACATATCGGGCGGAATAAATTCGCTCATTAAATACGACAAGGACGCCTACATCGTGCAGCAATTCATTTGCGGCAACGAAAATAGAGTTGCGCAAATTTGAATAAACATCTGTTCCAACCTCTTGCGGGGAGCGCTGTGAACCGGTAACCACAATAGGTCGGGAATCATTTGTTGTTAAATCAAGAAAATAGGCCGTTTCTTCAAGCGAGTCTGTCCCATGAGTAACAACAACTCCAGTCACACTCTTGTCCTCTAGCTCTTTTTCGATTGCCTCTTTAACGGCTGTCATCATATCAAAATTGATATGCATGGAAGGCTTCTGGAACAGGTCGATTACTTTAATATCAAATCCGTCAGGCAATTGGCATAAGGAAGCCAGTTCATCCCCGCTTAATGCCCCCGAATCCAGAAGTCCCTTTGACATTTCCTTACTAGCAATCGTGCCGCCAGTAGTGATTAATGATATTTTTTTCATACTTGCACCTCTATCTCCGTCTTACTTTTCATTCTTTTCTTTTTCTGCAATTGAATGCGCAATTTTACCCCCGTGGAATCGGCCGTTCTCAATAAAAATTTCATTGGCATTTCTCCCTGCCGCAATCACGCCGGCAATATATAACTGCTCCACATTCGTTTCCATTGTTTCATCATTAATGATAGGCTTACCGCTCTGTTCATCATACTTGATTCCGCATTTGCTCAGGAAATCAAAATCAGGATGGTAGCCGATCATGGCAAATACATAATCATTTTTGATTTCATTACGAATCCCATCTTTTTCATAAATGACGGATTCAGGTTTGATTTCTCGGACATGCGCATTAAATTCCATCTTAACCTTGCCATGACGTACCAGGGACTCAAATTCCGGGAGAATCCATGGTTTAATACTTGGGGAGTACGAAGCTCCGCGATAGATTACGGTCACTCTCGCACCTGCCATCGCCAGCTCCATGGCTGCATCTACACTTGAATTCTTGCCGCCGATAACCACCACATCCTGATTATGATAAGGATGCCCTTCCTTAAAGTAATGGAAGACCTTATCGAGATCCTCTCCAGGAACATCCAGTCTATTCGGCTGGTCATAATAACCTGTGGCAAGGACAACATAAGGCGTCTCATACTGCCCTTTGGTCGTGGTGACAACAAAGAGCCCGTCATCCCTTTTTACAGCAGATAATACTCGTTCATATGTATTGACCCTAAGCTCCTTCCGATTCGCCACTTCACGGTAATACGTTAAGGCTTGGAGACGGACGGGCTTGCGGTTTTGTGTAATGAAGGCCACATCTCCTATTTCTAACTTGTCGCTTGTTGAAAAGAACGTCTGATGGGTAGGGTAGTGATAAATAGCATTCACGATGTTCCCTTTCTCGATGATCAATGGGTTCTTTCCAATTTCTTTAAGGCTGATTGCCGCTTGCATCCCGCAAGGACCTCCACCGATTATAATTGCATCCTCAAATGCCATCTGTTTCTCCTCCTATATGCAGGCTGTCTATATATGCATACCAAAGCTGGTTGCAGTAATTGCCATATTAGAATAACACCTATATTATATTAACCCATAATAAGCATACAAAAAAGCTTTCCATCATAAGACAGAAAACTTTTCTTGTTAGCATTCTATTAAATCCAGCCTCTGAAACGGGAAGCCTCAGCCATCTTACGTACCCCAATCATATAGGCAGCCAATCTCATGTCCACCTTGCGCGTATTGGCAGTATCGTAAATGCTGTTAAAGGAGCGGACCATGACTTTCTCCAACTTCTCTTCCACTTCTTCCTCAGTCCAATAATAGCCTTGGTTATTCTGAACCCACTCGAAATAGGAAACCGTGACTCCTCCTGCTGACGCCAAGACATCTGGAACAAGCAAAATGCCGCGCTCAGTGAGGATTTTCGTTCCTTCAAGAGTGGTCGGTCCATTTGCTGCTTCCACCACAATCTTTGCTTTAATATTATGTGCATTCTCATCAGTGATTTGGTTTTCAATCGCTGCTGGAACGAGCACATCACATTCAAGTTCCAATAGTTCTTTATTCGTTATCGTATTTTGGAACAGATTCGTCACCGTCCCAAAGCTGTCACGCCTGTCTAAAAGGTAATCAATATCCAGGCCTTCAGGGTCATATAAAGCTCCTTGCGCATCAGAAATTCCAATGACCTTTGCTCCGCTGTCATGCATAAATTTAGCCAGGAAACTTCCTGCATTCCCAAACCCTTGAACGACAACCCTAGCCCCTTTTATATCGATTCCGCGCTTTTTTGCGGCTTCTCGTATACATATAGTTACACCCTTAGCAGTAGCGGTTTCACGTCCGTGAGATCCTCCCAGCACGAGCGGTTTTCCTGTAATAAATCCAGGTGAATTAAATTCATCCATCCGGCTATACTCATCCATCATCCACGCCATAATCTGCGAATTCGTGAAAACATCCGGCGCCGGGATATCTTTAGTTGGTCCTACAACCTGACTGATTGCACGGACATACCCGCGGCTCAGTCTCTCCAGTTCACGGAATGACATATTTCTAGGATCACAGATAATACCGCCTTTTGCCCCTCCATATGGCAAGTCCACAATCCCGCACTTTAAACTCATCCAAATAGATAAAGCCTTAATCTCTTTTTCCGTTACATTCGGATGGAATCTGATTCCGCCCTTTGTAGGTCCAATCGCATCATTATGCTGAGCACGATAGCCAGTAAATACCTTGACTGTACCATCATCCATTTTGACCGGTATCTTCACGGTAAGCATCCTTAACGGCTCTTTCAATAATTCATATACTTCTTCCTGATATCCGAGTTTATCCAATGCCTTATGGATGACCGTTTGCGTAGATTTCAATACATCCAGTCTATCTTCATTGGTTTGGTGGTCGGCTGACATTCTTAGTACCTCCTAGAGATAAATAGTAATCTATTTATTTATCCAGATAAATCTATATATATCTATATCTATCCGGAAATAACACACGCTTCGCTTGCAGTATTCACCATATTAACAATGAATTAAAAACTATATTAAAATAAAAAAAGAACTGTTTTTCAAAAAACCAAACATTTAGACTTGTCTATATTTACACTCAATAACAGTATACTCAAATGTTTATAAGAAGTGCAAGAAGACTGTCTCTCTCATTCTAACATCCACTTCCAATATAAACCATATTATATCTGCTCATTTCTCTATATTTCACAAAGCTAATGCACATACAAAATCCTCTCCGTCATTTAAGGTCAAAAAAGAACCACTAAACTAACTAGTGGCTTTAATCATTAAAATATTCAATCATGACAGGAATTATGTTATCATGGTATACCCTCAATCCTTTTTCGAGCAAGAAATCCTCTGTCAATGAGGATAGCTCCCCATACTCTAGCATAATGGCTGCCACGGAGGCAGCTTCTTCCTCCATTACTCCCTCGATCTTCATATAATATGCTGAGCTCAGATGATATAAATACCCGGCTGCACTCCATTTCCCATATAGAATTTTACAGGCATCCACCACATCTTCAAAATCAGTAAATTCAAAAATGAAATGATCTTGTTCAACAAACTGAATGGACAATGTATTATCCATCTCTTCATTCTGACTGGCATATCGGTCTTCATCCGTTTTAATCATCATATAAATCCCATAGCCTGGATAGGAGTAAATATCCATTAGGATATTGCTATCTATGGTGTATTCCATTTCTTCTAACGCCTCTATCACAATTCGATAAAAAAAGAGATGGCTATCAGGAACCTGAATCTTCATCTTAATCGGATTCATCTCTTTTTCTTCTAGTTCCTCTTGAGAGATAAAGACTTTAACCTTCTTGGAGTTAATTCTCTTCAGCTTCATACACAAGTCCTCCTGTGAATACTTCCTCCCTGTATGATATGAGAGGAGATTAAACAGGTGCCTTGTTTACCCGTTATTCTATTTATTTACGAATCAGATGGATAATATGCACTTCAGGCTTAGCCCCTAAACGGAGTGGCACTCCGCTTGTTCCATAGCCATTGCTCGTAAATATAACCGAGTCCCCTGAATAATGAATTCCTCCGAGACAGTACGGCCCATATCCGAACAGCCGGATTTGACCGCCATGCGTATGACCGCTCAGCACCAATCTAATTTCATCCTCTGCGCGGATTTCCTCTTCAATTGAAGGGGTGTGGCTCGCCAATATCCTAAAGGCCCCCTCACTAGACACATTCATAACTCTCTTGAGGCCTTCGAGCCGATCCTCCGGTTCATAATAATCAATCCCGAGCAAATTAATGATTCCGCCATCATTTGTCTCAAATAACACACCCTCATCTGCCAGCACCTTGACCCCCAGCTCCACAAAAAGGGCATCAAGCTCGCGCACATCGGCTTCATAATCATTATTTCCCCATATAAAATAGACTGGGCCCAATTTCTTCAGCTTTTGCAAATTCTCCCTCACACGCTCAAGCGGGACTCCCTTTTCTGTTATATCTCCGCCTATCAGGACAAAATCAACTTTACCCTCGGCGGAAGCCACTAGGGAGTCACTAATATTTCTGCGATGAACATCTGAGATAAAAAACAAACTAACCCTGTCGCTACTTGGGAAGTCTTCAAAGTCCAAAGTCATCTCATGCAGGAAATCCTGCTTTGCCAGCTTATACATATGTGCCAACAACACCCCAATAACAAGCACCAGTATTCCAGCAATCAAAAACATCCACATTCTGCTTCCTCCGGAGGTATATTCTCACATTGAAAAAAAGAGCCCCTCTGCCTATAGCATATGGGAAGCTCTTATCTGACATTACAATTCTTGAATATCAAGGATACCGAAGCCAGATTCCTCCAGCTTTTTAATAAATTTGTCTACATTAGGTGATTTAGCCACTTTAATGACAATTCTTCTGACTAATTTATCGGTCTCATCAAAGGTAATCAATGCGATGATCTGCTGTTGATACTGACGTGTCAACTCTGTCAGCCTGGCAATCCGCCCTTTTGTTTCCACCGTTTTCAACGCAATCCGGACTCCCGGTACATGAACACCGAAGGCATGCTGGAATTCCGCCATAACATCATATCTTGTCACAATGCCGAGGAAATCGCCATCCTCTTCCACCACAGCCATGAGCGGCATTTCTTTGAGGTCGACAAGGACATTTTCAAATATTTCTTGGCCTGTCAGTGTCTTATTTTGCTCAGCAATATCCGAAGCCTTTAAATCCTTTAAAAAGATACTTCTAGGCAGTTCAGATAAAAATGCCTGCTTATAGATTCGATAACGGGTGATGGTTCCCGCATATTTCTCTCCATTTAAAACCGGTACAGCTTCAATTTGTTTTTCATCAAGCTTTTGCAATACCACTTCTAGTGAATCATCAATCGAAACAGTGTGACAATGATATTTTGATATCATTATACTCTTCACAAACATCTGGCAGCACCTCCCATAATTTAACCAATACACGTATATACATCTTTTTCGACACGCATGACTTTCTTTCCTGCCAAAAGGACGAAGCAATTATTTATTTTCGTGAAAAAGATTTATATCATAAAGATCCTTCATTTTCTGGAAGACCAGATGCCGATTTTTCCATGCGCTCTCGCTCTTCCACAAATCCTTGCTCCGATCAACAATCTCGCATCTTAATGCATGATATTCCTTTTCAGCTTTGTCCATTTTCTTCTTGAAATAAAGCATGGATCCATAAACGGCCGCCAAGACGACCGTACCCAGCAAATTAACGGGATTCTCAAAGAATTGTTCATATACTTTATAAAAGGAATACGAATACGGCGAGATCACCGTTCGATATATATAATAAAGAAACACCGCCGCTAAACCTAGCATGAAATATATGCTAAAAAAATGCCGACTCTTATAATGGTCATACTTCTTCTTCCGTTTCACCACATTATTCAGGATTACCTTCGTCGCTTCATCTGTCACACGATCTGCATCTGTCTGAATGGCTTCCATCCACTCACCCCCATTTAAAACTTATGAGGGATATTCGACTTTTATGAAGACCTGTCCTTCCCCTTTTTATTCAAGAAGAGGCCCAGGAGCAAATCAATAATGAAGTGCATCAGGATAGTCGCCCAAAGACTGCCTGTTATTTCAAAAATATAGCCTATAAACAAGCTCAATAAACAAATATTCAAAAATAAGTACCAATGGGATAAATATCGAATATGTATGACGGCAAAGATTCCGCTCGCAACCCATATTCCCCAATTCGCTTGAATGACTCCCCGAAATAAGACTTCTTCTCCAATAGCAATCAGCGCAGTCAAAAAGAAAATCCTTGGAATCGATAAAGATTGAAATATCCTTTCATTGATTCCTCCATCATCATAATAAGCGGGCGGGAAATACTTCATCCCCGCCAAATCGAGCCCAACCACAACCAAACCAGCCATAAATCCAAGCAATAAAGACATCGTATTTATCTGTAGTTGAGAGGAGAACTGTTCAATTCCATCAAAGGTCAAAAAGCCTATGACAGCAGCAGTTATCAACAAAAGACCCTGTGTCAACAACAATTGCTTATACAATTCTTCATCTGTCATGCTCTTTATTAATTCTGCTTGTTTATTCCTCATGCTTTTTTCGTTCATCCTCCTCTCCGAAAAGACGGGCGAGCTCTGCCTTCCACCCAAGATACTGTCTCTCTTGTACCATTTCTAGAGGAAGGTTCAAAACGAGCGCTTCAAACGTCAGCCCGCAATTATCGCAGCAATACTCCCAGCCTCCGCTTGGTTCCTGGTCGAAATAGGCTGCAATCGATTCTCTTCGGCAGCTGGCACTGCGAATCCATTCCCTGAATTGCCAGAGCTTCCGCAGCTTGTCCGATAAGCGCGTATCAAAATATGCGCTAAGTCTTTCTTTCCTTTCACTAAGGCTTTCTCCCTCTATACTATCGAGCATCCGCTCTACCTCTCTCAATCGCTCGATTTTATCATCCACAATAATCCCTGAATTTGCATCTAGGAGTGTATCACGATTGGCTAGAAACCAGTCAATTTCGGCACGCTCCGGATAATCCTTCTCAATCATCTTTGCAGATACTCGTTCATCTCCATCCGAATATAGCAGCAAAGCCATGGATAGGAGTCCGTCTCTTCCTGCCCTGCCTATTTCCTGCACATAGGATTCCATGCTTGCTGGCATGTTGTAATGAATCACATAGCGTAAATTCTCGAGGTTGATTCCCATACCAAAAGCGTTTGTCGCAACAATCAAATCGAGCTGGCCCCCTGCAAACTGCTGTTGTATAAGGATGCGATCGTTCGTGTCCATACCGCCGTGATAAAAAGCCGCTTTTTGATACCCTGCATATATTAGATCGCTGCACAAACTTTCGGCAAGCTTACGGCTTGAGACATAGATTATGCCCGCTCCCTTCAAGGCACTTAAATAAGCATACAATTTCTCCCGTTTACCTTCGCTGCCATCGACCTCTTCAACGATTATGCCGATATTCTCTCTATTTACCTCATAAACCATCACATTGGCAGCAGGTATGGCTAAATTGCGCAAGATATCCTCCTGAACCTCCTTTGTCGCCGTAGCCGTCAAGGCAAGGGTAACCGGATTGCCCAAAGCCTCCCGAATCATCCCTAACCGCAAGTAGCTCGGACGGAAATCATAACCCCATTGCGAGATGCAATGGGCTTCATCGACGACAAAGAGCGCAATCTTCTGCCGGCTGATCTTTTGTAAGATGAACTGGGATTGGAGCATCTCAGGAGACACATAGATAAATTTCAGCAAATGAAGGGATCGGATAACCATCTCCCTCTCTTCCTTATCAACAAATGAATTCAAAGCGGCAACCCTCTTTTCTCCCTTTGCCTTCATTTGCTCCACCTGATCCTGCATCAAGGAAAGGAGCGGGGAAACGATGACAACCAAGCCATCGAGCAAATAGCCGGGAAGCTGGAAACATAATGTTTTCCCTGTGCCGGTAGGAAGCATCGCCAAGGTATCCTTACCAGCGAGGACGGATTCGACAACCTCCTTTTGCCCTCTCCTGAATGATGGAAATCCAAACAATCTTACTAACTGCTCCTCAAGCATTCCCACGCTTATCCCCTCCCCTCTGTTTCGTCATCACAAGCCGGATTTTAAAATAAGGGAAGCCCTCTGGAAGCCGCTCCTTAATGGAACGCAATTGCCCCGTATTAACAGAGGCAGCCGCATTCATGATCTGCCTTTGCTCCTCTATTGTCACATATTCCTCTATATCAAAACCTTCAATAAAGGAGGCAATCTCGACAATATGGTCTTCAACGGTATTGACCTTCAATCTCCGTACCTTCGCAATTTGCTCAATCGTCAATCCTTGCTGCACCAATCTCCACGTCGCTTTTGTCGAATTAGTCAAAACCGTTTCATCATGTCCCTCATTTTGCATGGCCAAGCTATTAAGAAACCGGAATGGTTCTTTTTGCGCAGATGCCATAATATAATGCAACGTATCTAAGAAAACAATTTGCGCATAATAACGATCAATCCCAAGCTTCTGGGCCGCCTGTCCTAATGTCATTCCTGCCCGCTCATGGCCGGTCAGGAGCATCACGAGCAACTCAGGCCCAATTCCTTGCAGCCTATCCAGACTTTTGAGAAGCTCTGCATACAGCTCGTGAGAAATCAGCTGATAATCACGGCCATCTTGCTTCAGCCATCCTTTCACAAAACGCTGATGATCCATATGACGCTGCACAGGTATAAACGACCGTGTTTGATGCACCATACAGGAGAGTACCTGGACAAGCAATTGCAGCCTGGCCCAAAACAGTGGTGCGGATTCTTTAAATTGAAAACCATTCAAATGCGGCATAGCCTGGTACTCTGACTGCCAGTCTTCTAGCATAGCAAGTCCTGAAGCCGAACATAAATAAGTTAGCTCGCCTGTCGGCTCTATCAGCCCAAGCTTCTTCAAGTCCTGTAAATGCCATTCCCACTCTTCCCTGGTAAGCTTAGGAAAAACGGCAAAATAAGCATCCAAACCATATAATCTTGCATCCTGAATAGGCTGTGATGAACGTTTTCCATTAAGTATATGTAAAGGTGAATACGCCGTCCTCTGACCCTTTAAAACTTTTATTAGATACAGCATTAAACCGTCAATATATGATATAATAATTCCACCCCATTTCTACACAATTAGACATCTTTATTTTACCAAATACCTGTCTTAAATGATGCATCTTTCCATTAGGAATGTGACAAAAGCCATACAAATCACGAAATTTTAGCTATTGAAAAGTAATACCATGAGTTTTACAATAAGATGAGGGGTTTGATATCCAGACCGGATATTAAATTATTTATTTGCGGGAGGTAAATTAGCATGGCAAAATTCACAATCGTAGACAAAGAAACATGCATTGCTTGCGGAGCATGCGGTGCCGCAGCTCCAGATATTTATGATTATGATGATGAAGGCATTGCATTTGTTACTTTAGATGATAACCAAGGAATCGTTGAGATCCCTGATGTTCTAGAAGATGACATGATGGATGCATTCGAAGGCTGCCCAACTGACTCAATTAAAGTGGCAGACGAATCATTCGATGGAGATCCATTGAAATTCGAATAGGATTGAATAGAAGGAAACCTTTGCTTTTGGGCAGGGGTTTCTTTTTTATTGTTTGGCTTCTCCCAGCTTTGGTCCACCCTTTCCCCACCCTTCATACCCTTTGCATGGGCATAGGGTGGGCTTTGCCTGGCTTTTCCCAGCTTTCGTCCACACTTCCCCCACCTTTTGCACCCTTTGCATGGGCATAGGGTGGGCTTTCTCTGACGACTCCCATCTTTTGCCCACACTTCCCCCACCCTTCATACCCTTTGCGTGGGCATAGGGTGGGCTTTTTCTGACGACTCCCATCTTTCGCCCACACTTCCCCCACCCTTCATACCCTTTGCATGGGCATAGGGTGGGCTTTGCCTGGCTTCTCCCGCCTTCCACTGTCAACCAAAAAAAGAGAAGCAGAACAATCAAGCTGTTCTGCTTCCCTTTGTCCGCATCTTACGCGGGATATAATCTATTTCATGTGCTTCGTTAAGCACTTTTAATGACGGATTCCTTCGCCAGCCATCCTTTCAGTTTGTCGAATAACAATAAGAAGACGACTGCGATAATACTTCCTTTAATTAAATTGAATGGAATAATGGCTGCTGTAATGTAGGTGCGGATTTCCGGTCCTGACATGTTCCAATGCAGCAATTTGCTGTATAGAGGGAGCAGCACATAGTAATTCATAACGCTCATGAAGCCGGCGAGAATAATGGTTCCACCGATGAGGCCAAGGATCATGCCTTTTTTTGTACCGGTTTTTTTATACAGATAGTAGACCGGTAAAATAAATGAGACGCCTCCGATGAAGTTAGCGAAATGTCCGACTGGTATGCCCGTGTCGCTGCCTGTCATCATGAAGTCTAGAATGTTTTTCAATAGTTCGACCATAATGCCAGCCATTGGCCCCATGACAAGCGCCGCAATTAGGGCTGGTACATCACTGAAATCGATTTGCAGAAATGCAGGAAATCCTGGAAACGGGAAGTTTAAAATCATGAGAACATACCCGATGGCACCAAGGATCCCAATCTTGACCATCTTTTGAATCTTGCTGTTTTTACTGTTCATTTTCCTCTCTCCTTAGGTTTTGGCGCTACCTCAATAGAAGAAAGGTTCTGTTAATCCAGTTCAATAAGTCCCTTCCATGAAAAAACCCTTTATCATAACTGATAAAGGGAGAATTAGGCAATGTGAAATAACCGTTCATGAAAGTTCATTTTTCGAACGTTAACAGAGACCTCCATCTTCTCCCATCCAGACTATACTGTCGGCTTTGGAATCTCACCAAATCCTGCCTTATTAAGGCTCGCGGGCTTAGAATGCATACATTCATCACCGCCGGTAGGGAATTTCACCCTGCCCCGAAGATAGACCATATTTTGTTTTTGATTCATCATTCCACTGTAAAATAACAAATAGAATGAATGACTCTTCATTGCAAGAATACCATTCCATTTCCATAAACACAAGAGATAAGTATCCTATTATAGGACGAAACTGCTTAATCTCCTTGAAAATAAGACTAATAAAATTATTTTTTGAAATATCAAATTAGTAAGCGTTTACATGATTGACACATAGAATGACAGTCTTGTAGAGTGAAAACATAGCAAATTTCCCGACAGGAAGGTGACAATATTGTTTAAGGTTCTAGTTGCAGATGCCATAAAGCCGGATGGTTTAACACCATTCATTGGCAGAGAAGATATTTTAGTGGTTCAAAAGACTGTTGAAGAAGTACGAAACGAACTGCATGAATTTGATGCATTGCTTGTTAGAAGCGCTACAAAGGTAACAGATGCACTGCTTGATAGAATGACAAGCTTGAAGATCATCGCGCGGGCTGGGGTTGGTGTAGATAATATAGATGTCCCTTCTTGCACGAAGCGAGGGATCATTGTCGTCAATGCTCCTGATGGGAATACCATTTCCACAGCGGAGCACACATTTGCGATGATTGCCTCTTTGGCACGCAATATCCCGCAGGCACACCAAACCGTCAAGGGCGGCGGCTGGGAGCGCAATCGGTTTGCCGGCACTGAATTAAAGGGCAAGACGCTAGGCATCGTCGGCATGGGCCGTATTGGATCAGAGTTAACCAAACGGGCGAGGGCCTTTCAAATGGATGTGTTTGCATTCGATCCTTTCTTGACCGCTGAACGGGCGAAGGAATTACAGGTCTCCACAGGCTCACTCGAAGATTTAATGGCTGTATCTGATTTTATTACTGTACATACTCCCTTAACCAAAGACACAAAGGGGCTCTTTAACCGCGAAACAATCCAGAAATGCAAGGATGGCGTTTACCTCATCAACTGTGCAAGAGGCGGGATAATCGATGAGGAAGCTCTTTATGAGGCGATTGAATCCGGCAAGGTCGCAGGGGCAGCCCTCGATGTATTTGTTGAGGAGCCTCCTGTTGACAACCGCCTTCTCAATCTCAATCAAATCATTGTCACTCCACATTTAGGCGCATCGACGAAGGAAGCTCAACTAAACGTTGCAAAGCAAGTGGCCAAAGAGGTTGTATCCTTCGTTGACGGCATTCCGGTATCCAATTCGATTAATCTTCCAGCCATACCAGCCGAGCTTTTCAATCGGATTCAGCCTTATTATCAGCTAGTGAAGACAGTCGGAAGCTTTCTTTCTCAATTTATCCAAGAGGGTATCAAGGAAATCTCGGTTAAATATGGCGGTGATACCTTTGACTATGATACCAGCATTCTTACCAAGGCCCTCGTTTCAGGCTTTTTCAAAGGCCGTGTTGATGTCAATGTGAATGAGGTAAATGCCCTTCTCTACGCTAAGGAGCGGTCCATCACGATTGGAGAGAAGATCTCTAATGAAGCTCATGGCTACTCTTCAAGCGTGACCGTTAAGATTGTGGGAGAAACGAAAACGATGGAAGTGAAGGCGACCTACATCAAGGAATATGGACCACGAATTTTTGCCATCAATGATTTCAAAATTGACTTCTATCCGGAAGGACATATTCTTTATATCCAGCATCATGACCGTCCTGGTGTCATCGGTGTTGTCGGCAAGAAGCTTGGAGATATGAACCTTAATATCGCTACCATGCAGGTTGGCCGTAAGGAGGCTGGCGGTGAGGCCATCATGGTACTGACGTTTGATGAGGAAATTCCAGAGGATGCGCTATCCGATCTTGCATCAAGCCCCGATCTTTCCATTGTACAGGGCATTGAATTGCCAGCTTATTAAGCGTATCAAATGAATAAAAGCCAGTTCAACATAGTTGAACTGGCTTTTCCTGTTTCATTCGCTAAAGCAGGCACAGGCATATGAGATAAGGTTTCTTGTGATTGCCTGCCGGCAAAAAACAAGAGTCCAATACAAATAGCTAACACAAACACAATCAGAAAACGCTTCGCATAGCTTACCATCCAAGTACCCTCCACTTATACGGTCATCCTTCCATATGTATTCACCCGGTTTACATATAGAACAATAAGTGAAGGTCCCGATTGGTCATATCATATCCTATCAATGAGATGGTTTGTAAGTTTCCCATGTAACAAGATTATTCTCCGCCATCCCCCATAAAACACGAATTCCTACTTTTTCTCTGGGAGGAAGAAGGTGAATGTCGTTCCTTGTCCCAATTTGCTTGTTACCTCAATTTTGCCGTCGTGGCCATGAATGATATTTTTGACAATTGCCAAGCCAAGGCCCGTCCCGGCTCGCCCTCTTGTTCTTGCCTTATCAACCTTATAGAAGCGCTCGAAGACGAATGGGAGTTCTTCAGCAGAAATCCCAACCCCTGTATCCTTAATTTCAAACACAGTGCCATTTGTACTGCTCCGCTGGATGATTCGAACCTCTCCGCCTTGTGGCGTATGACGAAGGGCATTATCAACTAGATTCGTAAATACCTGCTCCATGCGATCCGGGTCAATTAGAAGAACAGCATCAGGCTGATCCATATCAGCTGAAATCCTGATTTCTTTCACACCCGCTAAGCCCTTGAATTTCTTCACGATTCGTTCGATGAAGCTGCCAATCTCTACCTCGGATTTGTTTAAGGAGAGATGCCCCGCTTCCATGCGCGCAAGGTCTAGAAGTTCATTCACCAATCGGCCCATCCGCAAGGACTCATCATAGATAACTTGCGCCATATCCTTCTTCTCCTCTGGTGTTTCCGCAATATCATCAATGATGGCTTCACTGTACCCTTGCATCATGGCGATTGGCGTCCGCAATTCATGAGATACGTTAGCGATGAAGTCCTTCCGCATCTTATCAAGCCGGCGCTCCTCTGTCATATCCCGCAGAACGGCGACCGCTCCTCGTACCGCTTTTGCATCATAAAGCGGATTCATTAAGATGACCCAGTCATGGCCATGAACAGTGATTTCGGCAATTTTCGTCGTTTCTGAATCCTTTACCTCCTGGAACAGGCTTAACAGTCTCTCCGGCACATGGCCGAATGTTTGCGGCCCCTCCAAATTCGTCTCATCCATTTGGATATAGCTTAAGAAATCTTCAGCAGGCGGATTAGTGACGAGAATTTCTCCATCCCGATTGAAGGTGATGACACCGTCAGCCATACTGCTCAAAATATTGGATAAATTCTCTTTCTCTTCCTGCAGGGCGCTCACATTATGCTTCAGCTGTTTTGCCATTCGGTTGAACGTACGCGATAAGTCTCCTATTTCATCATTGGATATGATTGGGACCTTCATATCGAATTTGCCCTTTGAGAGCTCTACAGCCCCCTCTTTCAGCCTTCTTAGAGGAGCCGTTACCCTCGAGAGCAAAAAGAAGGCAAAGACCGTAGTCAAAATGATTCCCGCCAAAACGGCAATTAAAATAAATTTTGTCGTGGAAGCACTTGTACTTTCGCTCGAATCAACCGATTGAAAGGCATAGATAGCCCCTTGTTCCCCATTTGTATTCAGCGGTATGCCGACGATTGTCGCCTGTGTGACATTATCTCCTTCCAAAACAGAAGGCAAGTAGGTCGTTTCCTTTACTTCTTCATCACCTGACAAAGCACCTTTCAGCTCCGCATCCCCTTGAAAAAGCTGTTCAATTTCGGCCTTGTCAGCATCCTGCAAGCTCGTATAAACCGTACCATCATCTAAGAGTACGACGACGCCGATATCCTCATCAATCATCTCCCAAATGACATTCAGCAAACCGTCATAATTCTCATGCTCTCTTAAGACGGTTTCAACCTGATTGGCTGTCTTAAAGAGGGAATTCTCCGCTTCCTGCATGCTTTGATTATGAAAAAACTCCAGCAGCAGAACCGTCAGTATAAACAGGACAAAGGAAAATAGCATGATAATGGTTAACCACAGCTTGCCAACCACACTTTTCCAAAGCATCAGTCTGTTTGCACCTCAAACTTGTAGCCGACTCCCCATACGGTTACAATCATTTTTGCCGCATCCTCTGAAACTTTATTTAATTTTTCTCTTAATCTTTTAATATGGGTATCCACCGTCCGCAAATCTCCAAAGAATTCATAATGCCAGACCTCCTTCAAGAGATGCTCGCGCTCAAAAACTTTATCTGGTGTTTTCGCTAAAAAGTAGAGCAGTTCGTACTCTTTAGGGGTCAAAGCAACCTCTTTTCCATCAGCGAGTACACGGTGGGCATCATTATCAATCGTCAAGTGGTCAAATACAATAACATCCTTTGTTGTACCTTCCGCTTGTAAATAAGATGTTTTAGAAGCTCTTCTCAAAAGGGCTTTTACCCGTAGCACGACCTCACGCGGGCTGAAAGGCTTCACAATGTAATCATCTGTTCCCGCTTCAAACCCTTGGACCCGATTCACTTCCTCCCCCTTAGCTGTCAGCATAATAACAGGCGTGGCTTTTTTCTCACGAAGCTCTCTGCACACCTCTATTCCGTCCTTTTCGGGCATCATTAAATCGAGCAATATCGCATCGTAATCATTTGCCAAGGCCAGCTCTAAAGCTTCATTTCCATTCGCCGCCTCGTCAATTACGTAATCTTCTCGCTCTAAATACATCTTCAACAATCTTCTAATGCGGTCTTCATCATCAACTACAAGTAATCGGATGTTTCTTTCCTCCATCATCCGAACCCCCTTCATGGAAACTATTCCAGTACTTAACAACTTAGTTACCTCAAAATTCATTATACCTTGATAATATTGGTTTAGGAATATAAAACTAAAAATTCTAAGAAATACGTACCATTCCGCTAATTCACTAGAATCTCTTATGGTTTCATCATATCAATTTTTGTGAACTTTTTAAAAATAACGGCTTCTGAACCTGAATTTTTCATAGAATGTACACAAAAAAGGCCAAATCCAAATGAGATTTGACCCTTTCATCTATTCGTTTAATTAAGCATAGGAATGGAGCCCTGCAATAACAAGGTTAACGACGATGAGATTAAACATAATGATGGCAAAGCCAACAACAGCCAGCCAGGCTGATTTTTCCCCGTGCCATCCCCTTGAAATGCGCAAATGCAGGAAGGCTGCATAAAATAGCCATGTAATAAGCGCCCAAACCTCTTTTGGATCCCAGCCCCAAAATCTCGACCAAGCAATCTGAGCCCAAATCATGGCAAAAATCAAGGCACCAAGTGTGAATACCGGGAACCCGATTACAATCGAGCGATAGCCAATTTCATCAAGAAGATTCAGATTGACTGATTTTACAAGAGGCTGCAAGGCTGCCCCTATCCGCTTTCTCAAGATGAGACGAAGAATTCCGTAAAGCACCAGCCCAGCTAATATAGACCAGATCACCGTATTAAATTTCTTCGCATTGATAATAGCAGGCATCTCAATGAATGGTTCCATTCCACTTCCAGCTGTCAGCTTAGCTTCATTTGGCCCAAACAAAGCCGGCATCGTATAGGATAATGTTTCTTCGGCGCCGTCTTTATTGACCCATGTATAGTCTGCTTTATAATCTGCCAGTGAAAAACCGGTCGTCACTGCCACAAATCCGACCGTGGATATCATGAAAAACAGGATTGCCTCAAGCCAGAAGGTCCTCTTTGAAGCCTTCGTCTGGTCGATAAACTTCAATAGATAAATAAGACCTGCCGCAAAGCTGATGGCTAGAATCGCTTCGCCGGCTGCTGCTGTCGTCACGTGGATTTGAAGCCAGTGACTCTTCAAAGAAGGAACGAGCGGTGAAATCTCCCGCGGGAACATGCTCGCATAGGCAATAATCAACAGAGCGATTGGCATCGTAAAGACGCCAAGGATTGATGCTTTGTAGATGAAATAGATAATGATAAATGCCGCAACTAGCATCATTCCGAAAAATGTCGTAAATTCAAACAGATTGCTGACAGGCGCATGTCCCGAAGCGATCCAGCGTGTGATGAAATAACCTACCTGAGCAGCAAAACCAATAATGGTCACGGTGATACCAACTTTTGCCCACCCATTGTAATTTCTTGTATCTGCCTTTCCCTTTATGGAACCGGCAAAAATGAACGTTGAAACTAAATAAAGTATAAAGGCCACAAACAATAAATTACTGCTTAGTTCAGCCACTCACTTCTCCCCCTTTAGTTTGACTAGATTCCTCTTCCGTTTGATCAACCGGAAGCGGAATTGGCGTACCTTCTAATATCTCATTTATTTCTTTCTTGATTCCATACCAGTTTTTATTCGTATGGGCCGCTATCAATATTTCCCCATCCTTTTGCTGAAGCCAAATCCTGCGATGCTGCCAGTAAGCTCCTTGAACGACGCCAATCATGAAAATCAGCCCGCCTAGAGCTAAGATCCATAAAGTCAGATCCTTCCTCACTGTTAAATAAGTGGAGTATTGATAATCAATGCCGGCAAACTTAATCGCATATTCATTCTCACCCATTGGTTCAAGGTTTTGACGGATGCCAATGAAGGCGACTTCTGGCTCAGGATTATCTGGTGTGTACATATTAAAGATGAAGGCCGGATTATTTGGATACCTTGATATTGTCGTCGGCTGATTGTTCTCGCCGAATTCAAAATCCGGGAAGTAGCTTGTGAGTTCAAGCTTATATCCATCCCCAAGGTCATAGGAATCTTTTGGATTCCTTAAATCAACCGTAAATTCCCCTAATTCCTTCTCAGATGATTTATTGATGAAAGTAAAGCTCATAGATGAAAAAGATTCTTCATAAGAGGTCTGATAGAGGGCAAATGATTCAAACTTTAGCGGCTCATTAACGATGATTGGAAAATCCTTCACCTTCTCAAGCGTCGGTTCCTCCCCCGGAATCGTTTCGCCAACATGCTTGTAAAGAGTCGCATCAGTCTGGTAATTACTTACGACTGTGCCTGTTCTCTCAAGCGCTGATTCAAATTGAGCATCCTCTTCTTTATCATAGGTTTCAATGATAAATTGATTGTTTTTCACATAATATTCTCCGCCCGTACCCGGTACGGCGATTGTTTCCCCTTCAGGTATCCGCATATACTCATTCACATACATACCCGGCACAAAGCGGAGCATTCCCCCGATGAGGAAGATAATCAGTCCAATGTGATTGACATAAGGACCCCAGCGTGAGAACCGATTCTTCTCAGCAAGGATGTTCCCGTTCTCTTCCCGGATTTTGTACCGCTTGGCTTTAAGTCTTTCTTTAATTAATTCATAGCTGCTTTCAACGGATTCTCTCGAATGGCCGAAAATGCGCTGTCTCTTCATGAACTGCGGGTGCCTTGTGACACGCTGCTTTTTAAGCGCCCGGTATAAAGGAATGAATCTGTCTAAGCTCGCGATCACGAGCGACACACCAAGCAGGGAAACCAGCAGCAAAAACCACCAAGAGCTGTATAAGTTATGTAGTCCTAATTCATAATAAATTTTCCCGATGGTTCCGTACTCATTCTCATAAAAAGTGTTGGCCGGCTCGCCTCCTGGAATGAGCGCCTCCTGCGGAAAAATGGTCCCGATTGAAGCGGCAATGAGCGGCAGGATGATTAATGTGACACCAACCTTCACGGATGAGAAGAATGTCCACACCTTATCAACCACGGTCTTATTATACGTTTGGGAACGCCTTGCGCTTCCTTCGTATTTCATATCGAGCAATTTCCGCTCCTCTTCCACCGTCTCCTTCTCAAGCACCTTGCCGCAAGCCTCACACAGGACGGTCCCATATGGATTGATGTGACCGCATTCACATTTGATTTCTTTCATGAAACATTACCCCTTGTTATGGCTTAATTTGCTCCATCATCTGCTGGATTCTTTCTTCTGTTAAACTCCCAGTCGTATAATCTACCACTCTTCCATCCTTATCAATTAAATAAGTGGCTGGCAAATTATTAATCAAATAACTTTGCTGAACAAGATTATTTTTATCAATCACAATCGGAAATGTCAATTTATGTCTATCCCTGAATTTCTCCACGACAAAATCTGCCTCATTCACATTGACAGCCAGAACTTGGACACCTTTGTCCGTGAATTGTTCATATTGACTTTGGATATAGGGCATTTCATACTCACACGGCTTGCACCATGTTCCCCAGAAATTCAGGAATACTCCCTGCCCCTTATAATCGTCCAGCACATGCTTCATTCCTTGAAGATCGGTTAACGCAAAATTCGGCGCCTCGTCACCATTATCAAGCGATTTTTCCTTGTCCATCGTTAAGCTTGAATAGACGACATACACGACAGCACTGGCCAAAACAGTCAAAATAATCGTTCTCATCCAAAAACGCTTTTGTTTGTTCATACGTGCCTTTCCCCCATTTGTCCCTGTATGTTTCCCATGAAGCACCACCTTTTTTGCCCGATTGCAAAAAAGCAGTGCCTCCATATGCCGTATTACTCGATTTATCTATTCTTATTTAATGCCATATTGCGAAGCTGCTTTACTTCATGCGGTGTTAATTCACGGAAATCTCCCGTATTCACACCATGCAGTGTCAAGAAACCGTACGCCTCGCGTTTTAGCTTAATAACTGGCATGCCAATGGCCTCAAACATCCTTCTCACCTGTCTGTTACGACCTTCATGAATCGTCAGCTCAATAATGGATGTTTGCTTTCTGCGGTCCATCGAAATCATTTTCGCCTTTGCAGGAGCTGTCTTGCCGTCTTCTAGCATGACTCCGCGCTCTAATTGGCGCATTAATTCACGGCTTGGAATGCCCTTCACTTTTGCCACATATGTTTTTTCAATTTCATATTTCGGATGCATAAGAGCATTAGCGAAATCACCATCATTGGTTAATAGAAGCAATCCGGATGTATCATAATCCAGTCTTCCCACCGGGTAAATACGCTTTTCAACGAACGGGAATAGGTCGACAACCGTCTTGCGTCCTTTATCATCTGATACGGCAGAAATGACACCGCGCGGCTTGTATAAAAGATAATATACGGGTTCTTCCTTTTCTACAGGCACGCCGCTGACCTCAATCTGGTCATTCGGACCTACCTTCATCCCAAGCTCCTTGACAACCTTTCCATTCACGGTTACTTTCCCTTCCTGGATCAATTGTTCGGCCTTGCGCCTTGACGCAATCCCAGCTTGTGCTATTACTTTTTGTATTCTTTCCATAGCTAATCACCTGTCTAATTTTACTTTTTCTAGATAGTTTACACAAATCATAGGGTTTCTACCTAATTGTTCATTATACTTTGTTTTTCGCGAAAGTGATATGTACTTTCATCGATATTATTTCATTATCGCCAAAGAAACACAAAAAAATCGGCTTAAACGGCCGATTTCTTTCCTGCAACCCTGATTTTTACATATAAGGATATTTATTGTCTTATTTGTGAACATTTATTGAAACATGATTGTCGCGAGCAGGATGGCTGCTCCAATCCCGACTAAATCCGCCCATAAGCCAACCTTCAAAGCATCCCCCATTTTCCTAATCCCAACCGCCCCGAAGTATACGGTTAAAACATAGAGGGTTGTATCTGTACTTCCTTGGATGGTGGATGCAACTCGTCCTATGAAGGAATCGGGTCCATAACTTGAGATGAGGTCACTTGCCATCCCTAAGGCTGCATTGCCTGAGATTGGCCTGATCAGCGCGAGCGGAACGACCTCAGAGGGAACTCCAAGGACGTTGAGAACAGGCTTTATTAAAGAGATGACCGCATCCATGGCACCTGATGCACGGAAGATGGAGATAGCCACCATCATCCCGATTAAAAATGGAATGATGGAGAAAGTGATTTTGATTCCTTCCTTCCCGCCCTCCACGAAAGTCTCGTATGTTGGCACTCTCTTATAGGTTCCATAGATTAGAATGAATAAAATTAGAACAGGAATCATCCAAAGCGACAGGGCTGAAATCCATTGCATATTACTCTATCCCCTTTCGCACCCTCTTATAATAGTAGAAACGGTCGATTAAGATTGCTGCAATGGTTGCAATAACGGTAGCCAAGAGGGTGGGACCGACTATTTCTGTCGGGTCTGCCGAATTATAATGGATACGAATGCCGATCACGGTTGTAGGTATGAGAGTTAATCCAGACGTGTTCAAAGCCAGGAAGGTCACCATTGATCGGCTCGCTGTATCCTTGTTGCCGTTTAGGATCTTCAATTGTTCCATCGCTTTGATGCCAAGCGGTGTCGCTGCATTCCCTAGACCTAATGTATTAGCCATAATATTGGAGACGATATATCCCATCGCCGGATGATTTGCCGGCACATCAGGGAAAAGTCGGGATACAAGAGGCTTGAATAAGAGAGACAATCTCTCAAGCAAACCTGAATGCTCGGCAATCTTCATCATTCCAAGCCAAAAGACGAGGATGCTCATCAAGCCGAAGCATAGGGTGACTGATTCCTTCGCACTCTTGAAAATCGCCTCATTAACCTCTGCCATCGTTCCCGTGAACATGGCATAAACGATACCAATAACGCTGAGACCAACCCAAATATAGTTAACCATCCCGATCAGCACCTGCAAATATCATAAACATATGCCTCCATGTTTCCATGACCGTCTTCTTCTCTTCCTTCAAGTAGATGGTTTTTTTGTACAAAACCTTACTATCCAGTATCAATTCGGCTACCCCCACCTTTTCAGGCCATTTCTTCTCATTTCTCCATTTTTTCTTCGGCTTTTGCAGTTTATAAGTGACCTTTACCTTGTCTTTTTCCTCCTCTGTCAGCGGATAGACCAATGGAGACCTTAAATGGGCCTTCTTTTTGTAAAAACCTTTCTTAATGGCTGCAATCGGACCTTCCGGCAGAACCTCCACCATTGAATATTGGTTAAATCCCGCTTCATAAAGCGCGATATGATCCGCCCAATCCGTAGAATCATCAATCGTGACTGTGATGAGGTCGATACCATCCTTTGATGCTGTTGTAACAAGTGTCCGTCTGGCCTTTTTCGTATAACCGGTCTTTCCCCCAGTACAATATTTATATTTTTCGGTAAGGAGACGATTTTTATTTTTCCAAACACGATCCCAAGCTTCGTTCGGATTCGGGGCTCTATGTATTTTTGTGCCAGCTATTTTGCGATAGTCCTTATTCTTCATCGCATATTGGGTTAGTATCGCCATATCATACGCAGTGGAATAGTGATTATTAGAGTCGTCCAATCCATGGGGATTTGTAAAATGGCTGTTCTCCATCCCAATCCATTCCGCTTTTTGATTCATCATGGTAGCAAAGCCCTCCACACTGCCCCCGACAGATTCAGCAATTGCGATAGCCGCATCATTTCCGGAACGGAGCATGAGTCCATACACAAGGTCGCTCAATTTGATTTTCTCACCGACCTTTAAATAGATCGCTGAACCTTCCGCCTTAAGAATCGAATCAGTTACTGTCACGGTTTTATCCATTTTTCCGGATTCAATTGCCAAAATGGCCGTCATAATTTTAGTAATACTCGCTATTCTTCTTTTACTATGAGCATCCTTCTCAAATAAAATCCTGCCCGTGCTCTGTTCTATGGTAATCGCGCTTTTCGCTCCGACTTTCATGCTTTCCATTTCATTCGCCTGTATTCGTTCCCCATCACCGAGAACGATCGAAACACTCAACAGACATATTAGAAAGCTTATTAGAATCTTCCTTCCCTTAGAGGATCGTTGACAGAAATCCGTTCGGTTCTTTCTCTTCGTTCGTGTTAGATATCTTTTCACCACACTCGTCCTCTCCAGCATTTTAGTACAAGTCTATGCAGCCTTTGAGGGAAACAGAATCTTTTTTCGTAGTTGATTGAATGAGGGATATCTGCTTGATGCTTTGATAAGCCCCAAGTAGAAATGCATACACTCAAGGACATCCAAATAAGCCTTCAAAGGGAAATAACGGGGTAGCTAAACAATCGTTGTGATGGCTTTCTGGAATCCCACATCATCACCAGTTTGAATTTCATCTATAATAAAGAGAGGGGATATTTCCGCCATCAATATGGTTCATACTATGGCTATATATTAAGGGGGAGAATGATGGAACAGTTATCGGAGAAAATAGTAAATTGGGTTCATTTGACTGATAAAAGGATTATTATTGGCATTTCAGGCCATGGTGCTGCTGGTAAAACAACATTTGCCAATAAGCTTGTAAATCTGTTAAATAAAAATGAAGTGAATTATATGAACACAGATTCGTATATTGTTAGTTCGAATGTCCGAAAGCATACATTAATCGACTATACATATAAAAACAAAAATCACCGATATAAAATGACGGCTTGCCATCCTTCTGCGCATCATTTATCTTCCTTAGAAAGAGATGTTCAGATGGTTAGGGGTGGTTTGAGTTTATATACGATTGATACGCATTACACGACAAGCAAGTTCATTTCTTCAAAAAATAAAGTAACAATTGTAGAAGGAATGAGCACAGCATTTATTAATCCAAATTTATTTGATCTGAAAATATTCTTCTATACTGATGATGAAACGGAATTGATGAGAAGATCAAGCCGTGATATCGCTGAACGCGGAGCCGATATAGATTTCTTAAGGAATTCCCATCAAGAACGCCGTATACAGTATGAAGTGTTTATGCATCCGTACAGTCAGTTTTTTGATATTATAATCAATACCTCTAATGAAGCAATCTGTATAGAAAAGAATACATTTCAATGGCATACATAAAACATCAGATGCAAACACCTCCCGCCATACAATTTGGCAGAAGCGAGCGGATATAAAAGGACTCTTCCTCCCTCCCGCACCATATTTAAAGAATTGGCACACATCAGCTCATTAAAGCAAATATCAAACAGGCTGACTCGCGTTTCCTGCAGGAATCCGTCAGTCAGCCTCTCTTAAGTTATTTCCGATAAATCTTCCATCCAAGCTCTCTTGCCTTCATGAATCGTTCATTCACATTACGCCAATCAACCAACCCCCACCAATTATCCACATATTTCCCTCGATCAGCCTTATACTGTAAATAATAAGCATGCTCCCACACATCAATGACAAGGAGCGGAATCGTATCCCATTGCGTCAAAAGCATATGGCGCTCAGATTGCAAAATCTCAAGACGATGGGCTCTCGCAGACCAAACGAGCAAATCCCAGCCGACACCCTCAACTTTTTTTGCCGCTTCAGAGAATTGCTTCTTAAACATCGGGAAGCTGCCAAAGTCCCGCTTAATCAAATCAAGTAATTCCCCTTTTGGTTCCCCTCCGCCGTTTGGGTTCATGTTATACCAAAAGATGGTGTGCAAATAATGACCAGAGCCATGAAAGGCAGCCTCTCTTTCCCAATGCTTTAATAACTCATAGCTATTTTGCTCCCTGGCCTCCTTCATCTTGTTTTCCGCTTTATTCAGCCCATCTACATAGGCTTGGTGATGAACCGTATGATGAAGCATCATGATTTCTCGGCTAATGACAGGCTCAAGTGCATCATATGGATAAGGCAGCGGAGGGAGAGCATGCTTCCCAGTTGGCACATAGTCCTCCGTATTCTTGATATGTTCGACGGCTCCATTTAAATGCTTTGCCATCGTTTGGAGTTTAATGAGATCCTCATTTGTCGGCTGCCGCTCGTTGAGATGATGGATATACGCATTCATATCTGCCATTCTTTCTGACAAGGACTGGCTGGCTGTCTCTCCTATTGCCGCCGCCCATTTTTCCAAGCTCGATACCCAGTGAGCCAAATCATCCACATATGCCTGAAATTCAGACAATCTATCACCCCCATAGAATCTTTCATTCAGTTTATTCAAAAGAGGGGGTGCTTTATGATACTTTCCTGCCCATATAAAAAGGCTCAGGATTAAATATCCTGAGCCTCTGCAAATTAGAAATAAAGCTTCTTTCTATTCAAAATCGTAATGTTAGTTAATTGGATTGAACCATTTTGGTTTTATAGTCTGTTTCATAATACTCTAGATCCTCACGCATTCTCTGCATATCTGATTCAAGGTCTTTAACGGTGTCTTTCAAGCTGTTCGGAGCCTCATCCCTGAATTTAATGCAGTTACGGCCTGTATAAGCTGAACGGCTGTCCTCAAACCATAAGTCGCTTTTCGGGGCAAAATACTCCTCAATGCATTGGTGATATACTCTGTAAAGCACTCTTTCTGCAGCAGCTTTATTAAACGGCTCATTCTTAAGCACGATCTTGCATGCATCCAGGCTTTCTTCACAATAAACGCACAGTTTCCGAATCGAGGCTAATAACCCTCTGTAATAATCTTCATTTCCGCTCTTTTCACTCATTAAACGATTCATCGTAGTATCATTCAAGTAGGCTTCGAGGATTTGTACAGTCTTTCCTAAATATGATGCTACGTCTTCCAACTGGCTTTTCACTAATGTATTGCCCAACCGGAACCCTCCCCTTAATTTTGAAACGTTGCTTCCTGAATATTCTATTACAGATTAGCACAAAAGTCATGCTTTATTTGCCGAATACCGGGAGAATTATCAATGTTTCCCTCACAAACCATCATACTCCAATTCCGTCGAGAATTCGTTCCACCTCTTGAATATCCAGGTCTTCAAAAATATTAAAAAAATCACTCTCCGTGTTTATATACACTTTTTTCATCGGCAAGAAACCTGTATTTTTCATTAAATACAACAAGGCTAAGCAATCCTTCACCTTATGACGCGCGAAGAAATCCGCTAATTCCACAGATAGACGTTCCGCCAGCAACTCCTCAAAGTAACGTACATACAAGATTTGCAGCTCTTTAGTGCGGCTGCCCTCCTTGTATTTAACGACCGAACGATTAAAAAGATCCTCCGGTGAATTTGGCTTTTCCTTGGTCAACTCGTAACCGGCACTAGAAATGATTTTCAATATTTCCCCTCCTGATTTACTTAATCCAGCTCTTGGAATTTGTGAAAAAATAAATCGGCTTCCTCATCATTAAATCCTTCTTCAAAATCATTCTCAATCGGCGGCAGATCCTCAATTGATTTTAGCCCAAAATAATCTAGAAACTCTGATGTTGTGCCATATATATAGGCTCGTCCAGCTCCTTCAGCTCTGCCTACTTCCTTGATAAGCGCTTTAGATGCAAGCGTCTGGATGGGACGTTCGGATTTTACTCCTCGAATCGCTTCTATTTCAATACGGGTGATCGGCTGTTTATAGGCAATAATCGCCAATGTTTCGAGCGAAGCCTGGGATAATGTGTGTATCGAAGGGGATTCAACTAGCTTTTTTAAATACGGGGCATGCTCTTTTTTTGTGGCAAGCTGATAAACCCCGGCCATTTCAACCAAGTAAATCCCTCTATCTTCATTTACATAAGCGTGTGTCAGGTCAGCCACAATATCTCGTGCCTCCTCGACATTTACTTCTAACACGCTTGCAATTTGCTGCAAGGATAATCCTTCATCCCCTGCCGCAAAAAGTAATGCTTCTAAAATCGATTTCCAATTAATGATTTCCAACGTTTAAATCCCCCTGCTTCCATGCTATGAAAATATCCTCAAAATTATTAGTTTGTTCAACGATGACCTCATTCTGCTTCATCATCTCCAGAATGGCCAAAAAAGTAACGACGAGCTGCTCTTTACTGTCGTCAGCAAAAAGGGCACTGAATGCTACCTTCTTCCGCCCTGCCCGAAGTGTCTCACGCAGCTCCCCGATGCGTTTTTCAATAGACATTTCCTGTCTAGTGATACGTGTCTGCAACGGCCTCTGCAGTTTTTTCCTGCGCAGCAGCTTTTGGAAAGCACCCAGCATATCGTATATATTCACGTCCAAATCGGCCTTTTCCACCTTTTCATCAGATGAATAAGGGGAGAGGTCAATCGGCGGTTTCGTATAGATAAGCGCTCTTTCTGCCTCAAGATTTTTGAATTCGCCGGCGGCTTCTTTATATTTCTTATATTCAAGGAGCTGCATGACAAGCTCATCACGCGGGTCTTCCTCATAGGTGAACTCCTCTTCCTCGGCATCCCACTCATCTTCATGCTTAGGCAGCAGCATCTTGCTTTTGATTGCTAAAAGCGTCGCTGCCATTACGAGGTATTCACTTGCGACATCGAGTTCAAGCTCTTTCATTGTATGTATGTAAGAAACATACTGCTCAGTTATCTCAGAGACTGGAATATCATAAATATCGATCTCCAGCCGATTGATTAAATGCAATAACAAGTCTAATGGTCCTTCAAAAGCATCTATCTTAATCTTATAGCTCATAATCTTCAGGCTCTCCTACGTAGTAAACTACCTTTAGTATAGATGAAGTCTGGCCTCTTTCCAATAGCATGTATGAGGAGAAATTTAAAAGAAGTGGGCAGTGGCCCAAACAACTCTGTGCGTTCGTCATACAATGCAATGTACAGAAAAGCTTAAGAGGAGGATTTAACTATGGGAGATGGCGGTGCATTTGTAGGAGCTGGAAGCGGGTTCGCGTTGATTGTCGTACTATTTATTTTGCTTGTAATCGTAGGTGCGGCTTTCTGGTGCTGACACCCTGAATATGAACAATTCAGGCAAGACCACTTGAAAAGCTGCCGGTATGAAGCCGGCAGTTTTTATTTCTTTTCTTAGACGGTTATTACCGGTATAGTATAGGTACTATCTGCCAAAGGATTGGAGAGGAAAAGAACGATGAACTATCCAGACGAGTACATACAATACTTAGTTGAATTCCATGGCCGAAGAGATTATTTTGAATGCCACGAAATTCTGGAGGAATACTGGAAAGAACATCCCCCGCTTCGGCGTGATTCCGTCTGGGTCGGTCTCATTCAAATAGCGGTCGGTCTCTACCATTACCGCCGGGGCAATCACGCGGGAGCTGCGCGGACACTTGTAAAAGCCCGGCAAATCCTGACCAAGCGAGCGGAAGAAACAGCTGAGCTCGGACTCGATGTTTTCGCATTGGCTGATAGTCTGGACGATTACATCCAACGAATCCATGCTAATATTCCTTATGAAAGCCTCATGCTCCCCATTACAGATTCTGAGCTTTCCTCCATATGCGAGAATGAATGTAAGCGGCAGAGCTTAATTTGGGGAGACAAAAGCAATCTCACAGACAGTCAGTTAATTCACAGACATACAATGAGAGACCGATCGGACATTATTGAAGAGAGAAATAAGCAGCTGCAAATGCGGCGTCAAAAATAAAGAAAAGCCCGCGACAAACGGGCTTTTCTCTATTTATGTCAGTCTATTAGATTAACAATCCATGCATTTCGCTAAAAATTGGGCAGTTTCTTTTCGTGCATCAAACTCATAGCCTGGATAAAATCCCCTTACGCTAGTCACCATCATCCGGCCCACTCCTTGACCGCGATGAGATGGATTAACGGAAACATCGACAAGGACAGCAGTATTCCCATGGACTTCTATCCCAATCAAGCCGATGAAGTCATCATCCTCTTTCCATAAGAATAAATGCTTGCTCTCTTCTGTTTCGTAGCTTTTCATGCTTTGCTGCAATTTCTTGATATCCTTTTCATCTGGCATGAATGATAATAATCCCATTGCAATTTTTTCAAAGCTTTTTTTGTACCTAATTAGCATAATTGATCCCTCATCAAATGAGAATTATAAAATTGTTTTTTTCACAATCTTCCTAATCATACGCGTTTTAACCCAGAAATTCAACTCATTCCATTTTCTGTGTTAAAACATCCGTTCTTTCTTCTATTTTCTATCTGATACCCTACTATACATAATGAACGGTCATCTGTAAACTGTCTTGTTTTCGTTTTTGTCAAAATTACCTTTCAAAATGGATAGCTTTTGAGTATAGTAATTTTAGGATTAGACGAAATTCTGCCTCATGACTTTGCGAAAAAATTTCCAATAACGAATAATGAAACCTTTTTAAATTTCATCCGTCTAATTCAAACAGGAGGTAATAAAATATGAAAAAATGGATTGCACAAATGATGTCTGCCTTCTTGATAGCAGGTTTTTTGATTCCCGGCATCACACACGCGGACTTACAGCGCGGCGACATGGTTGTCACACTTGGCGAGAATTTAACCGCAGAGCAGAAAAAATTATTGCTGGCTGAAATGGATGCACCAGATAACGTAGATATCGTTACCGTATCAAACAAAGAAGAGCATAATTATCTTGACGGTAAGGTCGCCAGCCGCTTAATCGGCACAAAAGCGATTTCCTCTTCTTCCATCACCATCGCCAAAAGCGGTTCAGGAATTAATGTCAAAACCAAAAACATTACCTGGGTTACGGAAGATATGTACAAAAATGCCTTAGCGACTGCAGGAATCAAGGATGCGGATATTTATGTCACCGCACCATTTGAAGTATCTGGTACAGCCGCGTTAACAGGCTTAATCAAAGCCTATGAAGTTTCCACCGATACAAAAATCTCTGAGGAGCAAAAGCAAGCGGCCAACGAAGAGATGGTTGAAACAGCAAAGCTTGGTGACCAAATCGGCACAGAGGAAGCAACAAAGCTAGTAGAAACGATTAAAGAAGAAATCGCTGTAAATCCGCCTGCGAATGACGAAGAGCTGCGCACCATCATCATCCAAGCGGCTGAACAGATTAATATCAACTTAACCGATGCCCAAATTCAAAGCTTAATCGATTTATTCAATAAGCTGCAAGACTTAGGGATCGACTGGGGCGCCGTGAACGAACAGCTGAACGCCGCTAAAGAGAAAGTGACCAACTTCCTGAAATCTGAAGAGGGACAATCCTTCCTTGATAAGGTGAAGAGCTTCTTCGTATCTCTCATCGATGCGATTAAGGCACTATTCTCATAATTTCTTTCGAGGAGCAGTCCTATGACGGGACTGCTTCTTTCAAATTGTAGACAAAATCCATTAAGGAGTTCGGTCTATAGTTTTTTATACTCTAACACCCTATTTGGACTGGACGTGAAAACTATTTTCGGCAGAATGGACTCGCTTTCCGTGGGGGAAGCGCTGAGCCAGCTCGCCTTCGGCAAGAGCTGTCATCAGCCTGCCC